>NZ_CAWQJR010000068.1:0-56620 GCF_963894935.1 Xenorhabdus sp. PB61.4 | reverse complement strand
AATATTTCTATTTTTTAAAACACCATTTCACTGGTAAATTGTTAAACTTTTATTATGGGCAAGTAATTACATAACGATACGTTACTCGTGATAACGTATTTCACGGAAAATCCAAATTAAAATAACTTTATCGCGCATTTTTAACACAGTCAATATGGCTATTTTTTAAAACCATTAATGTATATATTAAATATAAAATGCGTAATATATTTTTTGATAAAATATCACACCTACTTACATGATAGTCAGGAAAGAAACTCAGCAGAGTAAGCCCGCCATTCGCTTACAATCCACCCTCTTTATCGTATTCTGCCTGCAATCTGTTATATTAACGACGTTTCTGGATGTTCACTAAATGCTTGATTTTCTTTCAGCCAACCAACCCTATCGATTTTGGGTTTGAGGAATAGCGACTATGTCACAGCAAATTGCCATATTTGATCTGGACGACACCCTGATCCGTGGGGATTCCAGTCTACTCTGGACGAATTATTTATGGGAAAAGCAGATCATTACTGACCCCCACTTTATAGAAGCAGACCAGAAAATGATATCGGATTACAGTGCGGGGAAACTGAACATGCAGGAATACCTGTCAGTCAGTTTACAGGCCCTCTACCAAATACCCCATGAACAAGTTGATATCTGGCTGACAGATTTTGTGGAAACAACAATCAAGCCTCTCTTCTATCCCGCAGCGAAAACACAATTAGATATTTACCGCCAGCAAAATATTCCTGTCATTATCATTTCTGCTACTGTTTCTTTCGTGGTGAAAAAAATCGCGACTGCATTTGGCGTAAATACCGCAATGGGGATTGATATGGTCATGAAAGATGGCTGTTATACCGGCGATATTCAGGGTATTCCGACCTTCCGAGAAGGGAAAGTTACCCGCTTACAGCAATGGCTGGCAGAACAAAACTTATCGCCACAACATATCTCTTTTTACACAGACTCAGCAAACGACTTACCGATGTGTTTCTTTGCCAGTGAAGTATTTACCGTGAATCCGGATATGAAATTGCAGTCAGCAGCAGAAAAACATGGTTGGAAGCAATTGAACTGGGCATTAGCGCCACAGAGTTAATACCTGACATCGGGCCAATACAAAAGGCTCAGTTTTCCGGTTGCAGTTTCCATAATCCCCTTTATACTCTGGGGTGTTTTCTTGTCGGAGTGCCTAGCGTTCAGCGTATATCACGGTGGACACAGGCTGAGACCGTTTATTCGGGATCCGCAGAACCTGATCGGGCTAATACCCGCGAAGGGAACAAGAGTAATCCCTCTGCTGATATGCTTTATTGCTTCTGTACAGATCTTCTGCCAGATAACACCGTTCAGCAATCATCATTACTCCCTGCGAGCTCCAGACAAGCAATTTTCTCAACTTAAGCCTGATTACAGGCGATCACACAGTCAGGAATTTGCTATGTCTAATGCTATTACTAATGATACCGTCACTTCCAGTGCAGATATTATCCCTACAACGGATATCTCCCCTAAAACCCATCCGGCACGTCCACGTAAGGCCCAACGGGATGCTGCACAGGAATTCATCAATTCAATTCAGGGTGTCACTTTCCCCAATTCACGCCGTATCTATCTGGAAGGTTCACGCGAGGATATTCAGGTTCCTATGCGTGAAATTCAGGTATCTCCTACGCTGATTGGCGGGACAAAAGAAGAGCCTCAATTTGAGGAAAATGAACCCGTACCTGTTTATGATACTTCCGGCCCTTATGGCGACCCTGAAGCCGTGCTGGACGTGCACGCAGGTTTGCAGAAAATCCGCCAGCCGTGGATTGAAGAGCGCAATGACACAGAGCCTGTCACAACTCTCAGCGCTGATTTTACCCAACAGCGCCTAGCGGATGCCGGGCTGGATCATCTGCGTTTTCACCATCGTCCCCACCCTTTGAAAGCAAAAGCAGGCGAACGCGTTACCCAGTTACACTACGCTCGTAAAGGCATTATCACGCCGGAGATGGAATTTATCGCTCTGCGGGAAAATATGGGGCGGGAACGTATCCGCAGTGATGTACTTCTCCAGCAGCATCCGGGGCAAAGTTTCGGGGCAAACTTACCGGAAAACATTACGCCGGAATTTGTTCGTCAGGAAGTCGCTGCGGGTCGGGCGATTATTCCTGCCAACATTAACCATCCAGAATCCGAACCGATGATTATCGGGCGTAACTTTCTGGTGAAAGTGAATGCCAATATCGGTAATTCTTCCGTGACCTCTTCCATTGAAGAAGAAGTCGAAAAGCTAATCTGGTCTACCCGCTGGGGCGCGGATACCGTGATGGATCTTTCCACCGGACGCTATATCCACGAAACCCGTGAATGGATACTGCGTAATAGCCCGGTGCCAATCGGTACAGTCCCCATCTATCAGGCGCTGGAAAAAGTCAATGGCATTGCAGAAAACCTGACGTGGGAAATGTTCCGTGATACGTTACTGGAACAGGCGGAACAGGGAGTCGATTATTTTACTATTCATGCCGGCGTGTTGCTGCGCTATGTCCCGATGACCGCCAAACGACTGACTGGCATTGTTTCCCGTGGGGGCTCCATTATGGCGAAATGGTGTCTCTCCCACCATCAGGAAAACTTCCTCTATACCCATTTCCGTGAAATTTGTGAAATCTGTGCCGCCTACGATGTTTCCCTTTCTCTGGGAGACGGCTTACGTCCCGGCTCCATTCAGGATGCCAATGATGAAGCACAGTTTTCCGAACTGCATACACTGGGTGAACTGACCAAAATCGCCTGGGAATATGATGTTCAGGTGATGATCGAAGGGCCGGGACATATTCCGATGCAGTTAATCCGCCGCAATATGACGGAAGAGCTGGAACACTGCCACGAAGCGCCTTTCTACACATTAGGGCCACTGACAACCGATATCGCACCGGGTTATGACCATTTCACCTCCGGCATTGGTGCGGCCATGATTGGCTGGTTCGGTTGCGCCATGCTCTGCTACGTCACACCTAAAGAGCACCTTGGCCTGCCAAACAAAGAAGATGTGAAACAAGGGCTCATCACATACAAAATCGCAGCTCATGCAGCAGATTTAGCGAAAGGCCATCCCGGTGCTCAAATCCGCGATAACGCTATGTCAAAAGCGCGTTTTGAATTCCGCTGGGAAGACCAGTTTAATCTGGCCCTTGATCCTGACACCGCCCGCGCTTATCACGATGAAACGTTGCCACAGGAATCCGGTAAAGTTGCCCATTTCTGCTCCATGTGCGGGCCGAAATTCTGCTCAATGAAAATTACACAGGATGTGCGGGACTACGCCGCAAAACTGGAACAACAATCAGGTATGGAACAGATGTCCGAAGAATTTCGGACTCATGGCAGCGAACTGTATCACCGGGCTGAGGATATCAACGATGTCAAATCAGTCTGAAGCAATTTTATCTGAAACCGTTTGCCCTGAAACAGCCTCCTTTGCGCCAACCGAACACCGGTTGGGGTTATATCCCGTGGTGGACTCACTGAGATGGATTGAGCGGTTACTGGAAGCCGGTGTCAGAACGCTGCAACTGCGTATTAAAGATCTGCCCGAAGATCAGGTAGAGCATGATATCCGGCAGGCAATTGCATTAGGGAAGCAATACAACGCACGCCTGTTTATCAACGACTACTGGCGTCTGGCAATCAAACACCGTGCTTATGGTGTTCATCTGGGGCAGGAGGATTTAGATATTGCTGATCTCAATGCCATCCGACAGGCCGGGCTTCGGCTGGGGATCTCCACCCATGACGAGCAGGAACTGGCGCGGGCAAAAGCCTTGCGTCCATCCTACATTGCACTGGGGCATATTTTCCCGACCACAACCAAAGAAATGCCCTCAACGCCACAGGGTTTAATCGCCCTGAAACATCAGGTA
Organism: Xenorhabdus sp. PB61.4; assembly: GCF_963894935.1. Classification (NCBI taxonomy): domain Bacteria; kingdom Pseudomonadati; phylum Pseudomonadota; class Gammaproteobacteria; order Enterobacterales; family Morganellaceae; genus Xenorhabdus; species Xenorhabdus sp. PB61.4. The sequence continues at coordinate 52,718 of NZ_CAWQJR010000068.1, read as the reverse complement.
GAAATCACACCTGAATTCCCGACAGTGGCTATCGGCGGTATTTCACTGGAACGAGTCCCTGATGTGGTCGCGACCGGTGTCGGTGGTGTAGCGCTGGTCAGTGCCATCACCAAAGCAAAAGACTGGCAACAGGCAACAGCCAGATTGCTTCATTTAGTTGAAGGGACACCTGACAAAAACGTTGAAGAAAATGATCGGAGGCGCTTATGTTGAACGATCAGGAATTTATGCGATACAGCCGTCAATTATTACTGGAAGATATCGGCCCGGACGGACAGGAAAAATTAAAAAACGGCAAGGTGTTAATCGTAGGGATGGGGGGATTAGGCTCCCCCGCCGCACTCTACCTCGCAGCAGCAGGAGTAGGGCATCTTTATCTTGCCGATGATGACAAATTACATGTCTCAAATCTGCAACGTCAGATCCTCTATCGCACCGCTGATATTCCCGCAGGTAAAGCCGCTCTGGCGGCACAAAAACTGTCTGATCTGAACCCATTGGTTAATACAACCGTCATTAATGAACGACTGGATAAAAAATCACTGACAAACCTCGTCCGGCAGGTCGATCTGATACTGGATTGTAGCGATAACATGGCAACCCGCCATGCTATTAACGCCGCCTGTATCGAAACCGGTAAACCGCTTATCAGCGGCAGCGCCGTTGGTTTCAGTGGTCAGCTTATGGTATTCGAACCGCCTTACCAGCATGGCTGTTATGCCTGCCTCTATCCCGATCAGGAAGAACCACAGCGTAACTGCCGCACTGCGGGTGTTTTAGGGCCGGTGGTCGGTGTGATTGGGACGTTACAGGCGCTGGAAGCTATTAAAATGCTGGCGGGTCTCCCTTCTTATCTGAATGGAAAACTGCGACTGTTTGATGGCAGAAAACAGAACTGGAGTACGTTACAGCTGACACCCTCACCACAATGTCCGGTATGCGGAACGCGCCCCATCATTGATAAAACTGCGGGTACAGATAAAACCGTTTCAGGAACAGAAATCGTATGAACATTATTGTCAACGATCAGACGATCACACTGGATACGCCGACAGATAATCCCATGACAGTTCAGCAGTTACTGGAACATATGCAACGTACCCAGTCAGGTACTGCACTGGCTATTAACCAGACCATCATCCCCCGCTCAGAATGGCATACCCACCAGCTCAGTGACGGGGATAATATCCTGCTGTTTCAGGCCATTGCAGGGGGCTAATGCCGGAGGTTAACCATGTTAAAAATTGCTGATACCACCTTTCATTCCCGTCTGTTTACAGGCACAGGAAAATTTGCCAATGCCGGGCTGATGATTGAAGCCATTCGCGCCTCCGGTAGCCAGTTAGTCACAATGGCGATGAAACGGATTGACCTGCATGGCAAAGATGATGGCATTCTCACCCCCTTGCAGGAGCTGGGGGTTAAACTCCTGCCAAATACTTCCGGCGCAAAAACCGCAGAAGAGGCGGTTTTTGCTGCCCGCCTTGCGCGGGAGGCACTGGGCACTAACTGGGTCAAGCTGGAAATCCACCCTGACGTGAAATATCTGTTACCTGATCCGATAGAAACCCTGAAAGGAGCGGAACAATTAGTCAGGGAAGGTTTTGTGGTTCTGCCTTACTGTGGCGCAGATCCGGTTCTGTGCCGCCGTCTGGAAGAAGTGGGATGTGCCGCTGTCATGCCATTGGGAGCGCCTATTGGTTCAAACAAGGGCTTACTCACCCGGGATTTTCTGCAAATTATCATTGAGCAGTCCAATGTTCCTGTAGTTGTCGATGCCGGTATTGGTGCTCCAAGCCATGCACTGGCAGCCATTGAAATGGGAGCTGATGCTGTCTTGGTCAATACTGCAATCGCTGTTGCCCGTAATCCGGTCAAAATGGCGCAGGCATTCAAAACCGCCATTGAGGCAGGCGGACTAGCTCATCAGGCAGGAGTGGCAAGCCAGAAATCCCATGCAGAAGCCTCCAGCCCACTGACCGATTTTCTGGAGGCTTTATGAACAGCAATACCGTGGCCGAACAGACTTTCCGCCATCGCTGGCAACAGTTGGACTGGGATGACATCACGCTGAGCATCAATAGTAAAACCCGCCATGATGTTGAGCACGCTCTAAATAATGAGCGCCTGACACTGAATGATTTTATGGCTCTGCTCTCACCCGCAGCCCTTCCCTACCTTGAACCACTGGCTAGGCGGGCACAGCAATTAACCCGTCAGCGATTCGGTAATACCGTGGGATTTTATATCCCACTTTACCTTTCCAATCTGTGCGCCAATGACTGTACCTATTGTGGTTTTTCCATGAGTAACCACATTAAACGTAAAACGCTCAATGAACAGGAGGTCGAGGCTGAATGTCAGACCCTGAAAAAACTGGGGTTTGAGCATATCCTGCTGGTAACAGGAGAGCATCAGAAAAAAGTCGGAATGGATTATTTTCGCCATTACCTTCCCTTAATACACCGTTATTTCAGTTCAGTCACAATGGAAGTTCAGCCATTGGCACAAGAGGAATATGCCGAACTGAAAACACTGGGATTAGATGCTGTACTGGTCTATCAGGAAACCTACCACGAACCGAGTTATCAGTTACACCATCTCAGGGGAAAAAAACAGGATTTTCACTGGCGACTGGAAACCCCTGAACGGCTAGGACGGGCAGGCATTGATAAAATTGGTCTGGGGGCATTAATCGGTTTATCACCTCACTGGCGAACTGATTGCTATATGGTGGCAGATCATCTGTTTTTCCTGCAAAAACAGTTCTGGAAAAGCCGTTATTCCATCTCCTTTCCACGCCTGCGTCCCTGTGCTGGCGGGATTGAACCCGCATCCCTGATGAATGATGCAGAACTGGTACAACTGATCTGTGCATTCCGCCTGCTGGCACCGGATGTTGAGCTTTCTCTCTCTACCCGTGAATCACCTTATTTCCGCGATCATGTTGTACCTCTGGCGATAAACAGTGTCAGTGCTGGTTCTAAGACCCAGCCGGGTGGTTATGTCGAAAGTGATCATCACGAACTGGAGCAATTTTCTCCGAATGACCACCGCTCTGTGCAACAGGTGGCCGAAGCGCTGGTCAGATCGGGCTTACAGCCCGTCTGGAAAGATTGGGATAGTTATTTGGGAAGGCAGGGATAAAAAATAAGCTTACGTCCCTCATCCACATTGCACATTGCACATTGCACATTGCACATTGGATGAGGGATAGATCATCGCCTCAACACTTATTTAAAGAGACCTTTTTCATTCAGATATCTTTTTATTCTTCTTCGGTATTTACAGGCTGATAAAACCAATACCAAGAAGCTACTATAAAAAATAAATTTAACGATACTTCCCGCAATGACAATACAGAATAAAACCCCGATAACCATAAAAAAATTAAAGATATTTTCCATTATCCATTTTAAAAATGTAAATATGCATTTTATGATGTGATAAATACACTCCAGTAGTGCCGCGAAAAACTCCAACAAATCTTCCATTTGCATCTCCTTTTCCGTAATACCTTTATTTTACTTTCTATATTCGGGTATTAATCCATCATAAAAGCATTTCATCTGACCGGATTGCAGCCATTATACTAACTCAAATCATGCAAAGGCTTGTTCAAGGCTGTCATCAGTTTGAATTCAGAGAACTTCACCTGTAATCCTTCTCGCTCTGGTGAACAACACATCGCACCAACAAACACTCGTTGGCCATTATGTTGGTTGATAGCAAAAGGAGATAACCGCAACAGAGGCCACTGCTTACCGTCGGTGGAATATTGCAGCCGGATAGCACCTTCCTGATAGGTCAGCCGCAACCAGAATTTTTCAGAGTTACCCGAAAAAATCCCCATCGCCCAGTCAGAATAAGGTGCGGTTAATACACTGCCGATTGTTGCATTACCATCGGCATATTCAATACCGGCTTTCAGCCAATGGTGTTCATCCACCAGCAACATAACGCCTGCCTGATCGTATAACTGCTCAAAACGCCCTTCAATACAGAGCTGAAACATGAACCCTTCTTTAATAAGTAAATCGTCAACATAGCAGCCGAAAATATGACCACTGTGGCGCTGAAAGCCATACCATGTATCACGCCAAAAATCGGTTTTATTATCGGTTACCACGCTCAGTGCATTATCCTGACGCTGCCATGAAGCAGGCTCATTAATCCAATGACAGTGCAATAAATTCATCAATATCTCCTGTGTGATTTGCCGTCGATGTTATTTATGCTCGACACTATTTACTTACGCTCAGGAGTAATCAACCGATACCCCGCTAGTAATGAAAGTGACAGCATGGCAATACAGGCAAAAGCACCATGTAATGTTATTTGGTGAGCAAGACCACCAATAATCGCAGGCCCAAGCAAAATACCTGAATAACCCATCGTAGAAACGGCGGAAACAGCCAGAGCATCAGGCATGACTTTTTGTCGCCCCGATGCGGTAAAAAACATTGGCGCCAGATTGGATAAGCCGGCACCAATCATCATAAATGCCACCGCTAATGTAATTACACCGGATGCCAGATAAATCAGCACAAATCCTGAAGTCGCCAAAATAGCACTTCCCAGAAAAACCCTTCGATAACCATACGCAGCAATGATTTTGTCTCCGAAAAATCGGCCAGATGTCATCGTTATAGCAAATAGGGTATAACCCAGCCCCGCCTGATGACTCGCCATATTATGCACACTGCTTAATAAGATCCCGCTCCAGTCCAGCATTGAGCCTTCCATCAGATAAACCACAAAACAGAGAAAACCAATCAGGATCACAATACCACGGGGTACAGAAAAAAATGGGGTATCCCCGGCTTCTGCCTCATCCAATAATCCATTCCATACCGGAAGCAATAACAAAATAGTGAATAATGTCACCGCGATCATGACCAAAAATGGGGATATTCCCATCAACAACAGCAAACTCACCGAACCTGCCCCCGCAATTCCTCCCAGACTGAACAAGGCATGAAAACCGGACATCACCGGCTGCTGTACTCTTTTCTCAATATTAACCGCATGAATATTGGCCGAAACATCCATCGCCCCAATACCAGCTCCGAACAGAAACAGCACACAAGCCAGAGTCAGGGGAGTTGGCAAAATACTCAGTCCCGGCAACATTAAAATTGCCAGTAACGTGAAGAGAATAAAAACCTTCCGGCAACCAACCCGCGCAGACAACATCCCTGCGATGGGCATCATGATGAAAGAGCCGATACCAAATGCCAGCATCAGTAATCCCATTGCACCATCATCAAGTGATAGTCGCTCCTTGACCAAGGGAATCAACGGAGCCCAACTCGCCATACTGAAACCTGCAATAAAAAACGAGAACCTTGTCGCCATAACAGGCTGTTTTATCAAAGATACTGCATACTCTTCAGACATCCGCTTACTCCATCAATCTATGTCACCTAACATATTTCTCTTATAAAAAAACGATATTTACTCAGATATGCCCCCTCCCAAATTCTTGGAAAGGGCATCTGCATTATTTATCCCGGTAATTACATTAGCTTAATATTCATTGAGTAAACCGAATATTTGGGGAATATCCACCAGCTCTCTAATGACCCCTGTGGACTGTTCATATTTTTCTGCTCCTGACAAAGCATGAGGCCAGGCATATATCCAAGGAATACCGGCTTGTTTTGCCGCCAAAATACCCAAATCAGTATCTTCAATCACCAGCGTCTGCCTGACATCCATAGCTTTCAATTTCAGCATCGCCAGATAAGGATCAGGAAAAGGTTTGGTTTGTTTAACATCGTCACCAGAAATCAACGCTGGCTCTTCCCTTAGATTCAACAACCCAAGATTGAGCAAACACACTTCTCGTGGGGCAGTCGAAACGAATCCAAAAACAATCTCATTTTGCTGTAAGGCTGATATCAGGTCAGTAACACCTGACCGTAGGTAGTGCGGAGATAATTTATCCTGATAAGTCGATATAATCCTGTCGGTAATACTTTTCTGTGCCTGTAACGGAACACCAATAGAACTCAATGTTTGCGCCAGACTCAAGCCTATCAACTGCTGAGGCCGAATCTCGTGCGTGTGATCAGGTGCCAGCTCACGCAGCACATCAAAATGCAACTGCTCACTATCAACAATGACCCCATCGATATCAAAAATGATATTGAATTTTTCCATCATTCATCTTCCATTATTTAAGATCAGACAAACGGATCAATACCTTACAGTTTGGGGTACTGAGTGGCACTTGCTGTTTAGCTGCAATATCACATCCGACAGTAAGAAATGCCTGCTGGTAATCGTCAAAATCAAAAACCTGACTGACCAGACGATCTACAGGGATCACCCCATCACGGATCATGACGTAAGCCCGTTCAAAACTGTTGTTCAGGGAATCAATCGAACCAATAACAGAAAGGCTTTTATCTGCGATTTTTAAGATATCGAGACTGGCATGTTTATCTTTCAAAGCTACATTCAGCAACTTACCACCGGGTGCCAAGTGGTCGAAAATATACTCAGTCAGTTGCCCGGTAGTATCTACACATAAGTCTATCAATGTAGATTTATCTCCGAATTCCTGTATCAGTGCTTCGTCAAAATCAGCATATAACCGGCATCCCACAGGTAAATTCTGGCTGGCAAACTGCATACGATACGGGTTTTTCTCAATGATGAACGCGTTAACTCCCCGTTCATGCAATGCCCAAAGGTACAGCATCCCCATAGGCCCCGCACCAGCGACCACAGCACGAATATTAGTATGGGTGATCCCCAGTTTATCCACGCCTGTCAGTGTGCAGCTTAACGGCTCGGTTAATGAAGCCGCTTCCATGCTGACATGAGGCTCTAGCTTAATCAGCGAGCTCTCTTTTGCCAGATATTGCTCAGCAAACGCACCGTCATAGGAGACACCGGCTTCTGTTCCCAATTTCTTTTCACAGTGATTCGGGCTGCCGGTCAGGCACATTCTGCAATGTCCACAAGAATATGTTGGGTTAATGACAACGCGATCACCAGCCTGAAAGCAGGTCACACCACTGCCAACCTGCGCAACAATACCTGTAGTTTCATGACCCAACGTCGTCCCCGGTACTGCTACAGGATAAAACCCGGTGATAATGCCTACATCAGTTCCGCATATCCCACAGACTGCGATATCAACCACCACATCATCAGGTTCAATGCAGGAGAGTGGTGCAACATGTTGGACTTCAATATCCCATGACTGATTAAATTTAAGCGCTTTCATTTATGCCACCTCCTGCTGGTGCTGTACAGAAGCGGTCAGATCAGCAAAAGTCAGATCCAGCTTATGGAGAATTTCAGCTAAGTGTTCCTGTGTACAAATTAAAGGAGGACGTACCTTAAGCGCTCGTCCCTTACCATAACGGGATCCCCGCAAGATCAGTTTATGACGGGAGGCTGTCGCGATTGCCTGTGCTGCAAATTCAGGTGTTGGCGTATCAAAACCAAACATATAGCCAACGCCCCTAACACCCGTAATTTCAGAATATTTATGCTGCAAATCCAGCAAACCATCACGCAGAAAAGTTTCGTTCTGGATGACATTATCTAAAATATGTTCATCTTCAATAATATCGATGATTTCGTTAAGAGCGACCAAAGACAACGGATTAGCACCGGAAGTACTGGAATGCTCAAATGATTCCAGCACATCCAGTGAACTGCGCATCAGCACACCACCGGTTGGAATGCCAATGCCACCAGCACCTTTGGCAAAAACGATAATATCTGGCTCCAGCTCTTTGGCATAACCCGTCGAAGCAAAGAAAGCGCCCGTACGCCCGAACCCTGTCTGAACTTCATCGGCAATGATAATGATGCCGTGCTGATGGCAGATTTCCCTGATTTTACGATAGAACTCCACCGGAAAAACAATATTCCCACCGTTCCCCTGAATCGGTTCAATAATCAGACATGCAATATTGTCGCTTGAGCCCAACTGAATGAACTGTTCCAAATCGATATATTGTGTGGTTTCCTCCTGAGATTCAGCCATCACACTGACCGGAGCGGGGATTTTTATGGAGCCTTCAATATTGATATGAAAATTTTTAAGCCTGAACGCATTACCGGAAACCTGCGCCGTTGCAAGCGATTGACCGTGATGCGCAAGAAAGAAAGAGACGATGCCAGAACGTCCCGTCGCCTTTTGAGCAATACGAATTGCACATTCAACCGCACCAGAGCCGGAAACATCGCGTAACCACATGCGATCTATGCCTTTAGGTGTGTATTTAACCAACTTAGTTAAAATATACTGGGACATTTCCCGGGTATACGCCGAACTCAAATGTGTGCATCTATCAATTTGTTGCTTTAATTTTTCGGCAAGCCGGTGGTTAGTGTAACCAAGTGGCAAATTAAATGTGCCCGATGCCGCATCAATATGTTTTTCCCCATCAATGATTAAATAAGGACCGTGACCGATATAACGGGAAAGCATACCTTCAAGAGAATTCTCTGCTGGGTGATAGTTATTTTCCATAATGACTCACTATTATTAGTTATATTAAACAATGAAGAATCCACCAACTACACGAAATAGGTGTAATCCTATTTAAAACTTAATAGTGATCACAAAAAAGAATAAAATACATTCAGTATTTTTTAAAAATTATCTTATATTTTTAAGTTATAACCTTTCCAATTCATATTTATTAATGAAATTACCGAAAATATCACCTTAGAAAAAATTTTACTGAACACCTAATCCCATCATTTTCATTAAATTCTGCGCCTGTTGAATCGCTTCCTGACGATGAGTAATACCCATTTTCTGATATAGATTGCGGATATGTGTCTTAATGGTTGTCGCAGCCACTTCCAGTTCAGTCGCAATTTGTTCATTGCTGTAACCAGAATAAATTAACCCTAATACCTGCCATTCACGTTGGGTTAATGGACTATTACGGATAAGTTCAGGTACATCGGGATGAGTAAGAAGCTGTTTAACAAATGTTTCATCAAAATGCGCAAATTTATGCCGATGCTGACGATTAATTTCACGCAGAATACGCTGTGCCCGGTGTTGTTCAAAATCAGGCAGGATATTGAGCTGGATAAGCTGGCGTAATTGCAGGGCCATCAACTCGCCCTCAAGCACAAAGTGACTGATAAACCCCGTGCGATTAGCCAATTTCAGCGCTTCTATCAGCACCTGTTGCGCTTCAGCCTTGCGGCCAAGCTGCCAGTAAAGCAAATTGCACAACAACAAATTGCGGTTTAAATCACTGACCAACTCCAGTTTTACCGCATACTGGCTCAGCATGTTTAAAATACTTTCTGCCTCTTCATACTGACCAAGCAGTATCTGAGCACGGGCAATATTACGCCACTGATTCTGATTGAAGTGATTACTGAAACTTTCAGGTTTTTCAGCCTGAGCCAGCCATTGAGCCACTGAAATATTATCTTCCAGATGCTGCCAGATAATGATCCGCAATTTATCCGTATTCGTTCTCCAGTCCCGATGATAATGCCCATTACTCAACAAATTTTCACAACGGGTTAAATGGCGGCGGGCATTATCAATATCTCCCCGGATTAACGAACATTTCGCTAGTTGAGACAGACATTGCAATTGTTGCTGAGGCTGAAAGTTAGACAGTACCTCCAGACCACGCCGGGCAGCTTCCTCTGATTCATCAATACGCGCCCAACACCACAGCAACTGGGAGCGAATACGCAACAGAAACTCATGCATCGGTAGCTGTTCCATATGTTGTTCGCGAACCAGATCAAAAGCGTGTTTTTGGGTTTCATACGCTCCCTGTAAATACCCCTGTGCCAGTAAAATTTCACTTTGCTGTAGCAATGCCCATAAAGCATAGTGGTAGACATGACAGCGGCGGGCCAACTGTTCCGTCTGCTTCATCAATGCTAATGCCTGAGACAACGCCCCCTTACAGTGCAACACTTCCCCTTTCACTGACATCGCGACAATACGGCCATATTCATTATCAGGCAGCAGAGCAGCCAGTGCTTTTTCAGCCAGCAAATCGGCATCATCCGGTCGGCCATCATTAATCGCAACCTGAGCACGTAATGCATCAAATTCCCCCAATAGTTCAGCTTCAATCGTTATCTGTTTTTGCTTCAACGATTGCTCTGCCTGATTCAGTAACGCATTCACCTCATAATGACGATGCTGACTCTGCGCCAGCCATGCCTGTAACAGCACCAGACGCGGGTTTTCCAAAAGCTGCTCATAGGGCAACGCATTCATGCACTCTTCCAGCAGCGACAGTTGACTCTGGTTGAACAATTCCCACGCATATTGCAGCAAAATATCACACAATAACTTCGTATCCCCTGCTGCCAAAGCATGATGAATAGCTTCTCCCGGATACCCCTGCATCAACCAGCCTTCTGCCGCCATACTATGCAGCTTCGGCAGGTCAGCAGCCATTTCCCAATGACAACGCTGCCGAAGAAATGATGCGAACAAGGGATGAAAACAAAACCATTCTCCGAAATCATCCATGCGCTGGATAAATAACCCCTGACGCTCAATATCCTCAAGGCGTTGCTGACCATTCTCCATGCCCGTCAGACAAACAATTAACCCATCATTCATTGAACGCAGGATAGAACTGCGCAATAAAAATTCCCGCGTTTCCTGATCAACACGGTTTAAAACTTCATCCACCAAATAATCGGACAAATGGCCAGCATTAATGCCTGAGAGGCGTTTTGCCGATATTTCTGCTGTATTACCGGCCTGACGGGCAGACAGAGCAATCAACTGCAACGCTGTTGCCCAACCGGCCACGTCATGACATAACTGCCTGCAATTATCCGCATCCAATGGGCTGGGCAATCGTTTATCAAAAAATTGCTGAGCCTCCTGATAGTTAAATGCTAACTGCTGGCTGTCAAACTCCAGTAATTGCTCACGCACCCGTAAGTTAGCGACCCCCAGAGACGGTAATTGACGGGAAAGAATAATCAGTGTGAGATTCTCCGGCTGATGACGAAGAAAAAAACGCATGGCTTCATGGATAAGATTATTTACTATCAGGTGATAATCATCGATCACCAGAAACAACGACTGTTTCCATTCATTCAATTCAATAAACAACTGTGCGAACAGCGCCGATAAACTGGCATACTGGTGTTTCTGCGCCAGAACCTCACTTTTGACACAATGCCCCTGTGTGGCCTGTTGAATCGCAGCAATCAGATAACTGGCAAAACGCTCCGGCTGGTTATCACTATCATCCAGAGAATACCACCCCAGATTACCCTGCCCTGCCGCCCATTGTGACATCAGCGTAGTTTTACCATACCCTGCCGGGCTGGTTGCCAATACCAAACGATAATTCTGTGCTTCATTGAGCTGCGCTAACAGGCGCTCACGCATGACCATATGATTGAGGCGAAGGGGGCGACTGAGTTTCGATGGGATAAGCATTGATTTCCTCCCCTCACAAGCAATGAGTAGAACTGATCCCTGTAACCTTGTTGTCATGTTATTGAGAAATACAAATCAGTAACATTCATAAATAAACACCCAAATTTAGAGAAACGTGCGCCATTTGCAATTAAGTTGATTGATTAGATTGTGTTAAGTTGCACCCTGTCACATTCTTTAACTGAAACGTTTCTTTTTCCTGAATAAATTGCGAAAACGCACGAAAAAATAGCTACGCCCTGATACTCATCCCCGCGAATATCCTGACAGGATGATGTTTCTTGTTCACTGAACCTTCAGCATATCAGACTCAATAATCTCCATATTTTCCTTATTCAGTGACAGGATGAAGACGCCATGAAAAAGCCCCAACTTGATAAAGCCGAATTCCAGGCAGCGCTGACCCGGCAGTTGCAGCGCTTTGGCCTTGATTTAGCACAGGGAGTAACAACACATCAGTGGTGGCAAACGATCAGTGCCACTCTTTTGGAATTACTGCCTGCTTATCGCCAAAGCCATCAGCAGCAAATTGATAATCTTCCGCCGACCGATGGCTCAAAAGGCAAGCAACGGCATGTAAACTACATTTCAATGGAGTTCCTGATAGGTCGTTTAACGGGTAACAACTTGCTGAATCTTGGCTGGTATGATGATGTTCAGGCGTATTTAGCCGAATATGGCGTGGTATTAAGTGATGTGCTGGAAGAAGAAACTGATCCTGCCTTGGGCAATGGCGGTTTAGGACGGCTGGCTGCTTGTTTTCTTGATTCAATGGCGACCATTAATCAACCGGCAATCGGATACGGACTTAATTATCAGTATGGGCTGTTCCGGCAATCCTTCGAGCAAGGGTTACAAATTGAGACTCCGGATGACTGGGAGCGCAATACCTATCCATGGTTTTACCGCAATATACAACTGAACGTTGATGTTAGTTTCGGCGGTGAAATGGTCACAACAACCGACGGCAGTGAAATCTGGCGACCGGCTTTTACCCTGACCGGGGAAGCATGGGATCTGCCTGTCGTTGGTTATAATAATGGTGTTATACAACCGCTGCGCCTATGGCAAGCAACATATGATAATCCCTTTGATTTATCACTGTTCAATGATGGGCAGTTCCTTCATGCGGAACAGCAGGGCATAGAAGCCACCAGCCTGACCAAAGTTCTTTATCCGAATGATAACCATCGGGCTGGAAAACGCCTCCGCCTGATGCAGCAATATTTTCAGTGTGCCTGTGCTGTGGCTGATATTCTGCGCCGTCACCAGCTGGCTGGTCGGAAAATACAGGAACTGCCACAATACGAAGTAATACAGCTCAATGATACCCACCCTACAATCGCTATTCCTGAAATGATGCGCCTGCTGATTGATGATCACCAACTAGATTGGGATACTGCATGGAGCATTACCGGGCAAACCTTCGCTTATACTAACCACACCCTGTTACCGGAAGGTTTGGAACGTTGGGATGAACATCTCATCAAAGAATTACTGCCACGTCACCATCGTATTATTCAGGAAATAAACAATCGTTTTCGTAAAACGGTAGAACAAAACTGGCCGGGTAACCAACAAATATGGGAAAAACTGGCAGTCATCCATGATAATCAGGTGAGAATGGCTAATCTTTGTGTTGTAGCCTGCTTTGCGATTAACGGTGTTGCCGCATTACATTCATCTTTAATTGTGACGGATCTCTTCCCTGAATATCACCAATTGTGGCCTCAAAAATTCCATAACGTTACCAATGGCGTTACACCACGTCGCTGGTTAAAACAGTGTAATCCAGCACTCTCTTCACTGATTGATCAGACATTAGGCCATGAATGGCTCAGTGATATTACTGAACTAAAAAGACTCGAACCCTACGCTGCTGATACTGCTTTTCGTGAGGCTTATCGCACTGTCAAACAGAACAATAAAATCCGCCTTTCCAACTACATCAATAAAACAATGGGGCTTAAGCTAGACCCTCATGCCATTTTCGACGTACAGATCAAACGGCTGCATGAGTACAAACGCCAGCATTTGAACCTCCTGCATATCCTCTCACTTTATCGACAGATTCAGGAAAATCCGGCACTGGATATTTACCCGCGTGTTTTCCTGTTTGGTGCTAAAGCGGCTCCCGGCTACTATCTGGCAAAAAATATTATTTCAGCTATCAACCACGCAGCCGAAAAGATCAACCATGATCCAATGGTACAGGGTCGTATAAAAATCGCCTTTATTCCTGATTACAATGTTTCAAAAGCTGAATTGATGATCCCGGCTGCCGATGTCTCAGAACAAATCTCCACAGCAGGAAAAGAAGCCTCCGGTACTGGTAACATGAAACTTGCCTTGAACGGAGCACTGACTATTGGGACTCTGGATGGTGCAAATGTCGAGATTGCCGAACAGGTTGGCAGCGACAACATTTTTATCTTCGGACATACAGTAGAAGAAGCAAAAACTTTACTGAGAGAGGGCTATGACCCCAAAAGCATTCTCCAACAAAATAAGCAATTACAACAAATACTGGATTCCCTCGCCAGCGGTGAGTTCAGTCACGGAGATAAACAGGCATTTGATTTAATGCTACACAGCCTGATTGATGGTGGTGACCCTTATTTAGTATTAGCTGACTTTGCTGCTTACTGTGCCGCACATCAGCAGATTGATGAACTCTACCGTAATATCCCGTCTTGGACACAAAGTACGATCCTTAATACTGCCCGTATGGGAACATTCAGTTCCGACAGAACTATTCAGGATTATCAACAACGTATCTGGCAGGTTAAATAGAGGATCATAATGGAAAACAAAAGCCTTGAGGATTTAGCAACAGAAGCTGGCATTGCCACTGAATATATAAATGCCTATGGCAAACCACAGGCTATTCCTGCTCAGATAAGGCATAAAATCCTGCAAGCCATGGGGGAAAATAGACCGGTCAAAAGGCCGGTTTCTGATCCATCAGTTTCAGCCTTACCCACAGTTAAGGTATTAATTATTGGCCAGTCATTCACTTTTACGCTGAATACCTCGGCCCAATATCAGTGGCAAATACAGACAGAACAAGGAACAAGCCTGCGCGGAAATTGCCAATATCAACTGACACTGCCAGCCTCTTTGCCTCTGGGTTATCACACGCTAAGTTTAGTCCCCTCATCAGGCCCCAAAGACGCGGTACAACGCCATGTTATGCAGATCATTATCGCTCCGGAACGCTGTTACGAACCAGAATCACTGATAAAAGGCAGCAAATTGTGGGGAGCCTGCATCCAGCTTTATACCCTGCGTTCCGAAACTAACTGGGGAATGGGTGATTTTGGCGATCTAAAAAAAATGTTACGGGAACTGGCACAACGCGGCGGCGCTTTTATTGGCCTGAATCCACTCCATGCGATGTATCCTGCCATGCCTGAAAACGCCAGCCCTTATAGCCCCTCATCCCGTCACTGGTTGAATATCATTTATATTGATGTCAGTCAGGTAGAAGATTTCCAATCCAGTGCCAACGCTCAAAAGTGGTGGCTGATGCCGGAAACCCAAAGCAGAATTCAGAGTGTCCGCCAAACAGAATGGGTTGATTATTCGGGTGTGATGGCACTAAAAATGACAGCATTACGTTTGGCTTATCAACAATTCAATACTCGAAATGATACCGATCCCCTATATCTCTCATTCCGTCAATTCATTAATCAAGGCGGTAAAAGTCTGTACTCTCAGGCTGTCTATGATGCTCTACATTACAAACTATACAGTGAAAGTCACACCTATTGGGGTTGGCCCATCTGGCCTGAAAAATACCGCGACCCAGATAGTGATACTGTACTGAAGTTTTGTCACTCTCACCCACAAGAAGTGGAGTTCTTTCTTTGGTTACAATGGATTGCAGACAGGCAACTGGCTGATTGTTTACGTGAAAGTAAGAACCATGCTATGCCGATTGGTATTTATCGTGATCTGGCTGTTGGCGTGGCGCAAGGTGGTTCAGAAACCTGGGGTAACCGGGAACTCTATTGTATGGAAGCATCTATTGGTGCGCCGCCTGATATCATGGGACCACTAGGGCAAAATTGGGGGCTTCCTCCAATGAATCCTCATATATTACAGGCTCAGAATTATCAGCCTTTTATTCAATTACTGCGTAGTAATATGCGGCACTGTGGGGCATTACGCATTGATCATGTTATGGCACTGCTCAGGCTTTGGTGGATCCCTCAGGGAGAAACCGCAGCTCAAGGTGTTTATGTCCATTATCCTGTTGATGATTTACTGGCGATACTGGCATTGGAAAGCCAGCGTCATTGTTGCATGGTGATAGGCGAAGATTTAGGAATAGTACCAGAAGAGATTGTTGGAAAATTACGTGACCGTGGTATCTATTCTTATAAGGTTTTTTATTTCGAGCGCGACGGGCAAGGTGAATTTAAACCACCTGAGAAATATCAGACACAGGCCATGGCAACTATCACTACCCATGATTTACCGACATTAGGTGGGTTTTGGCAAAGTGGTGATCTGAAACTGGGTGAATCAATTGGGTTATATTCTGATAAGGCATTACTCACTGAGTTATATAATGAACGCGAACATTGTAAGCAAAAGCTATTACAGAGTTTAAATCATCATGGTTATCTCTCTGAATCAGAAAATATAGCAAACACACTAACCCCATTGCAGCCAAAGACATCTTCATCACAGGTACCAACGTCCGTTAATCAAGGAATACACTATTATCTCGCCAGCTGTACCAGTGCCTTGTTGGGCTTACAACCTGAGGACTGGCTGGGTATGGAAAATCCTGTCAATGTCCCGGGCACAACCATGGAATATCCTAATTGGAGACGTAAATTAACCGTCACATTGGAAGACATGTTCAAAAATACAGACATAAATAATTTATTGGAAACAATAGATAAACACAGAAGAAGAGTGCCATAACGACAGGCAAAAAATATTGAACTTCGTACCCTTTATACAGGTACGAAGTTTTGCTTTACTTTTACTCTTTGATGAATTTCGAACAGACCGTCACCCCTTCACACCACCGGCTGTCAATCCTCCAACTAACCAGCGCTGGGCAAGTAAGAAAACTACTGTAATAGGTATAGCAGAAAGTACAGCAGCGGCGGCAAAGTCACCCCAGAGGTAATTTTGTGGGTGAAGATATTGCTGCATGCCCACAGCTAATGTGTAATTATCCACATCCCTTAACAATAGCGAAGCGACTGGTACTTCAGTAATCGCACCAATAAAAGACAGGATAAATACCACCGCTAATATCGGGACAGAAAGCGGCAACAGTATCAAACGAAAAACCTGCCATGATGTAGCACCATCCAGCATGGCCGCCTCTTCTAAAGAACGATCTAACGTTTCAAAATAACCTTTTATTGTCCACACATGTAGCGCAATCCCCCCTAGATAGGCAAAAATCACACCACCGTGGGTATTCAGACCGAGAAAAGGAATATATTCCCCCAAACGATCAAACAAGGCATACAGGGCCACCAACGACAAAACAGCGGGAAACATTTGAAAAATCAGCATGCCTTTCAATAAAGTGTTTTTGCCACGAAAACGCATGCGAGCAAAAGCATAGGCACACGTTGTTGACAGCGCAACAATGCCAGTCGCAGTAATTAATGCGACTTTTACAGAGTTCCATAACCACAGTATTACCGGGAACGGAGGAGGAGTAATGCGCCCATCAGAGGATTCAACACTATAACCCAGCGCCAATTTCCAGTGTTCCCAGGAAATCGACTCAGGGATCAAACTTCCCGTCGCGAAATTCCCCGGTCGTAAAGAGATAGCAATGACCATGAGTAATGGAAATAAAATCGAGGCGATAAAAATCAGCATGAATATATGCGTTGCCCATATTCGCCACCGCTGTGATCTAGATTGGACCATCGCCATGCCACTACCTCCTTAATCAAATTTAATTCGTGTCGTTTTCAGATTAATGATTGCCAAAGCTCCCACCAACAAGAAGATTAGCGTTGCTATCGCCGCTGCTAATCCAAAGTCCTGTCCTCCATCACCCTCAAAAGCAATACGATAGGTATAGCTGACTAATAGATCGGTATAACCCGCTGGTGTCGTTGTCCCAATATGGTCCGGCCTGCCGTTGGTAAGTAGTTGAATGAGAACGAAATTATTGAAATTAAAAGCAAAGCTGGCAATCATCAATGGCGTCAGAGGCTTAATTAACAAAGGAAAAGTGATATAGAAGAAATTCTGTAGCGGCCCAGCACCATCCATCGCTGAGGCTTCATACAGATCATCAGGAATCGCTTTCAGCAGCCCCATACAAAGGATCATCATGTAGGGATAGCCCAGCCATGTATTAACAATAATCAGCATGGTTCTGGCCAGAGTCGGGTCAGTAAACCAGTCCGGTTTCAAACCAAATAGACCATTGAGCAGTAGATTCACCTCACCAAAGCTCTGGTTAAATAATCCTTTAAAAATCAGGATAGAAATAAAGGAAGGTACGGCATACGGTAAGATAAGCAATACACGGTAAATAGCCCTGCCCTTAAGCGCTTCCCACTGCACAATGCAAGCCAGAATCATACCCAGTGCCACAGTCAATATTACCGTTAACAGAGAAAAGAGCACCGTCCAGACAAAAATGGAGAGAAAAGGTTTTTGAATCCCTTCATCCTGAATAACCCGCAGGAAATTTTTCCAGCCAATGGAAACCGTAAACCCGGGACTCAACGTCCCATCGCCCCATTCCCCTTTTGCATCAATGGATTGGTAAAAACCCGTTTCCATATTCGGGCGATATTTTACACCTGTCTGATTATCAATCAGGGTGTGACTATCTTTCTCCAGAGTATAAAGGGAATGTATACCGGAAAACTGCCGCAAAGAGCTCATGCTCAATCTACTGTTATCTGGCAGAATTACTGTGATTTGCCCTAATGCCTGCCGGTTCTGCGTAATGGTACGCAATGTGGCAGCGTCATGATTAAAGCGGGTTACCTGCTCATATAATGGCAGAATGATTTTTTCTTTATCAGATAAAGAAAAAGGCTCTGATACCAATACATTCGAACTATCAGCGGCATTTAATACCAAAATCCACTGTTGATCCTGAGGGTAAAGTTTGAAATTAAATGACTGGCCTGTCTGATAGTGTCTACTCATCAATACAGCCTGAGCTCGCTCAAGGGTGAGTTGGTTGGTACTGCTATAGTTTGTAAAAGCAATCGTAATGGTACAAATAAGCGGGAACAGAACAAACAATAACATTGCGGCAATACCCGGGTAGGTATAACGCCAGGCATAAGACTTACTATTAGCGAAAACATAAACACCACTACCCAGTAATACCAGTATCAAAATCGCAAACAGGTACTCCCCTTGTGCGTACATCAACACAATCAAATAACCGGTAAAAGACAAGCTCAGCCCCACCGTAAACCATTTCAGGACAGAACGTGGCCACCATACATTTTTGTTCAACCTTGCTGACATTATGCACTTCCTGTTACTAGAAATTTATTACCTGCGAGCCTATTCCCACGAACCTGTTTTACTGAGATTCAATGAGAAAATCTTTCCTCCGATAAACAAAAAGCCTCCTTCAAAAGAAGGAGACTAATGCGCGTTTATTTTACAATCCGGGCTTCTGCATCATTGAGAGCCGCATCTACAGGTTGTCGGCTGCTGATTGCATTAAGTACCGCACTACGCATGGCGTACCAAAAGCTGCTCATTTGTGAAATATTCGGCATGATTTCGCCTTTCTGAGCATTGTTCATCGTGGCAGCAATACGTGGATCTTTGGCAAGAATATCCTGATAAGACTTCAATGCTACAGCACCCAGTGGCTTATCCTTATCCATCATTGCTAAGCCATCATTAGTCAGCAGGTAGTTTTCCAAAAACTCCTTAGCCAGTTCTTTATTGGGACTGGCCGCGTTAATTCCTGCGCTCAAAATACCAACAAAAGGTTTAGAAGGCTGGCCTTTAAAAGTCGGCAGCAAAGTAACACCGTAATTAATTTTACTTTTGTCGATGTTCCCCCATGACCAAGGACCATTAATAGTCATTGCTGTCGTACCTTTATTAAAGGCGGCTTCAGCAATGGAATAATCGGTATCAGCACTAAAGTGTTTGTTTTTTACCAGACTGACTAAAAATTCCAGGCCGGCTTTAGAACCAGTATGATTTACCCCACTATCCTTAATATCGTAGGTATCTCCCTGCCTCTTAAAGGCATATCCACCATCAGCAGCAATCAGGGGCCAGGCGAAATAAGGTTCCTGAAGATTGAACATAATCGCACTTTTCCCCTGCTTTTTTAGCTCGTTATCTAATATAGGAATTTCTTCCCATGTTAAGGGTGGTGACTTAACCAAGTCTTTATTGTAAATAAGAGAAAGAGCTTCAACCGCAATAGGGTAGCCAATCAATTTGCCTTCATAACGAACCGCATCCCAGGTAAAGGGAAATAGTTTGTCCATAAAATTCTTATCAGGCGTAACCTCAGCCAGTAACCCCGACTGTGCGTAGCCCCCAAAGCGGTCATGTGCCCAGAAAATGATATCCGGACCATCTCCCACCGCAGCAATCTGAGGATATTTTTCTTCCAGTTTATCGGGATGTTCAACACTGACTGAAATCCCTGTATCCTGCATAAATCTGTCACCAACCTGCGCCAGCCCGTTATATCCCTTATCCCCATTGATCCAAATTACCAGCTTACCTTCTTCCAGTTTTGCGAAAGCAGGAACAGAAAGTACCCATGCAGATAAAACGGAAAGCATCAGCGCACTAGCACCTATTTTTGAAATTCTTTTTGTCATCATTCCGTCCTTTTCAGTATTTGCTGATTTAAGATGAATTCTTCACTACACCACCAGAAAATATTTCATAGTGTGCAATTAATAGAAAGCAGACTCATCCTCCCCCTACCTACGCCTCTCATCAAATGAGTGTGAACGTGATTACAAAAGCACTGTAAACCATGCCAAAAGTCTTAAAAAGGCACCAATTTTTGTAACTAAAATCACATTTTATTTCGTGAAATATAAAGGAATTTTGTAATCCTACTAATCTCATCCTCCTAATCCCTCCCCCATAAAAAACGATAAAATGGAGGATTTTTATTCCTGTTATTTTGCGCACAATCCTGCCATCTACTTTTCGCTACAAACCAAGATGGCAACTCCGAGGTAAATACATGTCCAGCGTCACACTTCGTAATGTATCTAAGGCTTATGGTGAAAATGTTATTTCCAGAAATCTCAATCTTGAGATTGATGAAGGGGAGTTTGTAGTTTTTGTTGGTCCATCGGGATGTGGAAAATCGACTTTATTAAGAATGATTGCCGGTCTGGAAGATATTACGTCCGGTGAAATGCTGATTGCAGGCCAAGTAATAAATGATGTACCGCCCGCTAAACGTAGTATCGGCATGGTTTTCCAATCTTATGCACTTTACCCCCATTTATCCGTAGCAGATAACATGTCTTTCGGCCTGAAACTGGCAGGGATTAAAAAAAGTGAGATTCAAAAACGGGTAGAGCAGGTCGCAGAAACTCTCCAACTCGCTCATCTATTGGATCGTCGTCCAAAAGCACTATCTGGTGGCCAGCGTCAGCGAGTGGCTATTGGCCGTACTCTGGTCGCCGAACCCAATATTTTTCTACTGGACGAACCTCTCTCCAATCTGGACGCTGCCCTGCGAGTTCAGATGCGTATCGAAATTTCACGTCTGCATAAGCGTCTGCAACGCACCATGATCTACGTCACCCATGATCAAACCGAGGCCATGACATTAGCAGACAAAATCGTTGTATTGGATGCCGGCAATATTGCTCAGGTTGGTAAACCTCTCGAAATTTATCACTACCCGGCTAATCGTTTTGTAGCCAGTTTCATGGGCTCTCCAAAGATGAATTTCTTACCAGTCAAAGTCTCTGCAACCGCTGTTGATCAAGTACAGATCAGCCTGCCTAATGGGCAACATGTCTGGCTTCCGGTAGAAAGTAAGGGAGTTACTGTCGGGAGTAATGTGTCTCTGGGTATCCGGCCGGAACACCTTTTACCCAGCGATGTCGCTGACGTAACACTGACAGGAACTGTACAGATAGTAGAGCAGTTAGGAAGTGAAACTCATATCCATATCCACATATCAACCATCCGTCAAAATCTCGTTTATCTCCAGCCTGATATTGTTCTTGTAGAAGAAGGGGCGACCTTCACTATCGGATTAGCCCCTCATCGTTGTCATCTGTTTCGGGAAGACGGAACAGCATGTCGGCGCCTATACAAAGAACCAGGGGTTTAAAACCTCGCCATAAAAAATAACAGGAGAACAATTATGCGCATCTTACCTCTCTCATTACCCGTGCTGGCAGGATTATTTTCCATGCAGGCCGCTGCGGTAGACTTCCACGGTTATGCCCGTTCAGGTATCGGCTGGACAGGACGTGGCGGTGAGCAAACATGTGCTCAAAGTACAGGGGCACAAAGTAAATACCGCCTCGGAAATGAGTGTGAAACCTATGCTGAATTAAAATTGGGGCAAGCATTATGGCAACAAGAAGATAAACGCTTCTATTTCGATACCAATCTGGCCTATAGCGCAGCTCAAAAAAGCGATCATGAATCGGTCAACCCCGCATTCCGTGAAGTGAATGTACAGGCAACTAACCTGATTGACTGGTTGCCCGGCTCAACACTGTGGGCCGGTAAGCGTTTTTATCAACGCCATGATGTACATATGATCGATTTCTATTATTGGGATATTTCTGGTCCCGGAGCCGGTTTGGAAAATATTGATCTTGATTTTGGCAAACTTTCTCTTGCCGTGACACGCAATACTGAAAGTGGAGGTTCATATCGCTGGGTTAGTAATAAAAATCAAAATACCGAAACCTCTAATGATGTTTTTGATGTCCGGCTGGCTGCTCTCCCCATCAACAGCGGTGGTGTGCTGGAATTAGGCGTTGATTACGGGCGGGCTAATCCACGTAAGGGTTATCATTTGGCCAAAAACGCTTCTAAAGATGGGGTAATGCTAACGGCTGAACATACTCAAAGTATGTTGGATGGGTTCAATAAACTTGTTGTTCAGTATGCGACTGACTCTATGACTTCCAATAATAATGGTCGTTCCGCGGGAGCCAGTACCGACAATAATGGTCATATGCTACGTGTGATAAATCATGGCGCTATCAATCTGGCTAAAAAATGGGATTTGATGTACGTCGCTATGTACCAAAATATTGATCGCGACAATCGTAACGGTACCATTTGGTATACCGCCGGTATCCGCCCAATGTACAAATGGACACCCACCATGAGTACGTTATTGGAAGTTGGCTACGATAATGTCAAATCTCAGCGTACCAAAGCGATTAACGACCAGTACAAAATCACTCTGGCCCAACAATGGCAGGCGGGTGATAGCATCTGGTCCCGTCCGACGATTCGTTTGTACACCACTTATGCTAAATGGAATGAAAAATGGGGTTATGCCAATAAAACTCCCGGTTATAACGATGGGTTAGCGTATCGTGATACAACTGATCACCATTTCAGCCGTGGTAAGAATGATGAGTTCACGTTTGGTGCTCAATTTGAAGCCTGGTGGTAATTTCGGGTAAGGGTAAACGATGAAAACCAAACTAATTACTCTCTTCTTTAGCAGTATTTTCTCCTGCATAAGCCTCCCCTTAGTGGCTTATGCAGCAGGTACTGTATCTGAGAAGGCTATGATCAATCCGGAAATAAACAACAGCGTTGCTTATTCCATACCTGTTTCTGTTTTACAGAAGCAGGTATGGAAACCGATAAAGACCCCGGCAATGCACACAATTGTTCTCAGTCGGACTTCATCTCAGATTAACGAAGGAAATATTCAGGGAGCAGTTGCCACTCTTGCTTTACCGGCCAGTCAGGGTGCACTGAAAATCACGTTAAGCAGCCTGATAAAAGATAAGCAGGTCTATTTACCTAACGTGTTGGTGTTTGATGAAAAATTTCAGCCTGTTGCACTTTATGCAAGCCATTCTTTTTCCTATCAACAACCGGAGATCTTCTCGGGGGAACGGGTTGAAAGAACATTAAAAATAACGCCAGTGTCAGGGCAGAAAAATATATATTTGTTGATTTACACCACCCATTCAGACCTGCAAACATCGACCAAAATGGTTGATCCAGCCAAAGCCTATGCTCAGGGAGTAGGTAACGCGGTTCCCAATATTCCAGATCCAGTAGCTAGCCATGCTGATACCGGAATTTTAACGCTGAAAGTGACGTCAGAAGAACAAACTACCGAAAACGTATTGGCTGACCATTCTCTCGTAGATCGAAAGCCTAATAGGGTGCCTAAATCTATTTCAGGTGAAACAGAACAGCACTTCAATGAGGCCATCAAGAAAGCGATCAAAAATGGAGATATCAATAAGGCACTGACTCTGTTAGATGAAGCTGAACGCCTTGGTTCATCGAGTGCACGGGAAACATTTATCAAAATGATAAAGAGCAAAGGATCTACCTGAACCGGTACAAATTAAAGCCACCCGTTTAGTAGGAATAAAACGGGTGGCTTTAATCATTATTACTCATCATATTTAGTCATTAAATTCTGTATTTACGATTGATTCAACCAGCACTTTGCCATTACGTGTGAGTTTAATTTTATTATCATCAAAAAATAGCAACTGACGCTCCGCCAAATTACATAATTTATTATAAATACGTTTGTTTTCTTTTATCGCATGACCAAATCTTTGCTGGTGAACATCGTTGTCTACCGGCTGGCAGGTAGATAACGCCATTTTAATAGCATTTTCTTTTGCCACAGTGCTTTTTTTTCCTCTGAGACACCGGTTCGCGTTTCCATGAAAATTCTTTTCTTATTATTTTTCAAAAACCCTATAAGTTTAATTGATTCAACAACAATTCCGGACATCGGAACGCCATCAAAGGAGATTATTAACACATTATAATCATCTTCAATATCCACGCTCACCTCCACATAATTTAATAATTAAATGGAAATAATAATATATAATATTTTCAAGCTAAACTGACAGGGTCTTATTTCATGAAAACATGATCAAAAATAGCGGACTGTGATATTTGCAATAAAAACCCATTAATACAGTAAGTTTTATATACTTATCTTAACATTAATCTAAATATATCATTTTTTACTATTTATCTTAGAAAAAGGAATATCTCTTGGTTTATTGGCTATCATTTTTGCCATTTTTTCAATGGAATCTGTCCGCAATATATATAGCCGCTTCAAAGAAAAGGGATTGTCTCCCAATTTCACTTTTCCCTGCACAGTGGTAACCGCTAAATGAAAACCTGCATTTTTAGCCGCTTTCATCGCTGACATATTATATCCGCCAAAAGGGTAGGAAAGATAAATTACATGGGGGTTAAATTGTGATAATGCCCGGCGGGAGCGTTCAAAATCATACAGAATATTCCGGTATGAACGCTTGAATAATATGGGTTTCTTATTCTTACCTAATCGATGCAAGAAATGAGTATGGGATTGAAAATCAAAAACATCCTGCATAGATAACAATTCATTAAGACTCAAAAATTGTAGGTTATTGGGATTCCATTTCTGAGGATGGCGTTTGATTCTGGATGAAATGATAAAAAGTGTCGCCTTTTGTTCATTTTTTTTCAGTATTGGGTAAGCATAACGATACACGGACTTCAATCCATCATCAAAAGTCAAAGCAACGACTTTCGCCGGCAGGTTAACTGCACCTTTTAAGTATCCTTCCAACTCATAGAGTGAAATCGTGGTGTAACCAGCCTGTTTTAAGTAATCCATTTGATTACGGAAGGCGTTTAAAGATGTGGTTGTTGATGTATGCAGAAAACGCTTATTTTCTTTCTCCTCAAGGAGATGATGGTATGTCAGCACAGGTATGCCATTATCCTGTTCAGCATCCTGAGCACGAATATAGCCCAGACGTCCTCCCAGATTAATTTCATACCAGATATTATGCTTAATATCCTGTACCTTATCCTGAATTGGATAGCGGAGATCTGCCGCCAGTACTGCAATTGGCTTACTATCGGCTTTCAAAGTGCTGTAAACCTTCGTTTTCTGAAAGGTAGCTAAACCCTGAGCGATTTTATTATTGAGAATGGGGAAAGGATCACTGGGGAATGAGGCTTTTTTTATTTCTTTTAAATGGTTTTTAGCAATGTAACCTTTCCCATTACCAAACCTAAATACGTAATAATCACTGTCTTCTCGTTCATCCTGAGCCACTTTCAGGCTTTGCCCTTCCCTGAAGATACCAACCTGAATCACATGCTCTCCAATCAAGGCATAAATTTTGCTGTCTCTGATGACCTCCATATAGCGATAGCTTTCCCCATCAGGCTGATACGCTGCAACCTGATTGGCGAAAAAGAATAATGACAGCAAGAAAATCATGGCAGCAACATTAACGATTTGTCTCATTCTGTTTTCCACCCAAAATAAAAATGCCCTCTACCAGAGAGGGCATTTTATGATTAGTGATACGAATTATGTATCCTACTCATCATGGTATTACTCGTTAGAGCTGCTACCGAAACCTGCATTCAACAACTCAGCAAGGTTTGCAGTGGCTTCGTCGACAGTCACTTGTGGTGCTTCAACCACTTCGTTTTCGTGACGACGGCGCATACGATCCTGATGGTAAGCATAACCTGTACCCGCAGGGATCAGACGACCCACAATGACGTTCTCTTTCAGGCCACGCAATTCATCACGTTTACCTGCAACAGCTGCTTCAGTCAGTACGCGGGTTGTTTCCTGGAACGACGCCGCAGAGATGAAGGATTCTGTTGCCAGTGATGCTTTGGTAATACCCAGCAGATCACGGTGGAAGGTCGCAGGGACTTTGCCATCTTGATCCAGTTTACGGTTAGCAACTTTAACGCGTGCGTATTCAACCTGCTCGCCTTCAAGGAATTCAGAGCTTCCCGCGCTTGCAATGGTCACTTTACGCAGCATCTGACGAACGATAACTTCAATGTGCTTATCGTTAATCTTAACGCCTTGCAGACGGTAAACTTCCTGAACTTCGTTAGTGATGTAACGAGCAACGGCATGAACGCCACGCAGACGCAGAATGTCGTGTGGAGATTCTGGACCATCGGAGATCACGTCACCACGTTCAACAACCTCACCTTCGAATACGTTGAGCTGACGCCATTTAGGGATCATCTCTTCGTAAGCATCACTACCATCCAGTGGGCTGATTACCAGACGACGTTTACCTTTGGTTTCTTTACCGAAGGAAACGATACCGCTGATTTCTGCCAGGATAGCAGGCTCTTTCGGACGACGTGCTTCGAACAGGTCTGCAACGCGTGGCAGACCACCGGTGATATCTTTAGTACCGCCAGATTCCTGAGGAATACGAGCCAGCGTGTCACCCGCAGAGATAGTAATGCCATCTTCCAGCTGAACAATCGCTTTACCCGGCAGGAAGTACTGAGCAGGCATATCTGTACCTGGGATCAGAACGTCGTTACCCTGAGCATCAACGATTTTCAGTGCCGGACGCAGGTCTTTACCGCTACCGGTACGCTCTGCACTGTCCAGAACCACCAGTGATGAAAGGCCGGTCAGTTCGTCCGTCTGACGGGTAATGGTCTGGCCATCTACCATGTCAGAGAACTGGATGATACCGGACACTTCACTCACGACTGGCATGGTGTGTGGATCCCAGTTAGCAACGGTTTCACCGCCGGCAACTTTCTCGCCATCACCTTTTGACAATACGGAACCGTAAGGCACTTTATAGCTTTCTTTAGTACGACCGAAATCGTCAATCAGGCGCAATTCGGTATTACGGGAAGTAATAACCAGTTTGCCCGCTGAGTTGGTAACGAATTTCGCGTTGGTCAGTTTCAATTGACCTTTGTTACGTACCTGAATACTGGATTCTGCTGCCGCACGAGATGCCGCACCACCGATGTGGAACGTACGCATCGTCAGCTGTGTACCCGGCTCACCGATTGACTGTGCCGCGATAACACCAACTGCTTCACCTTTGTTGATGATATGACCACGAGCAAGGTCACGTCCGTAACAGTTCGCACAGACACCGAAGTCAGTTTCACAACTAACTACAGAACGTACTTTCACGCTGTCAACGGAGTTTTCTTCTAACAGATCACACCATTTTTCGTTCAGCAGAGTGTTACGTGGAACCAGAATGTCCGCAGAACCCGGTTTCAGAACATCTTCCGCAGTCACACGACCCAGTACACGCTCACGCAGAGGTTCTTTAACGTCACCACCTTCGATAACCGGAGTCATCATGATGCCATTATGCGTACCACAGTCATCTTCAGTAACAACCAGATCCTGAGCAACGTCAACCAGACGACGGGTCAGATAACCGGAGTTTGCAGTTTTCAGTGCGGTATCCGCCAGACCTTTACGAGCACCGTGGGTTGAGATGAAGTACTGAAGTACGTTCAGACCTTCACGGAAGTTCGCGGTGATTGGGGTTTCGATGATGGAGCCATCTGGCGTTGCCATCAGACCACGCATACCCGCCAACTGACGAATCTGAGCAGCAGAACCACGAGCACCGGAGTCGGCCATCATAAAGATGTTGTTGAAGGAAACCTGTTGTTCTTCTTCGCCTTTGCTGTTAATCACAGTCTCAGAAGAGAGGTTTTCCATCATCGCTTTAGCAACACGTTCGTTCGCCGCCGCCCAGATATCGATAACTTTGTTATAGCGTTCGCCCGCAGTTACCAGACCTGACTGGAACTGTTCCTGAATTTCAGCAACTTCAGCTTCTGCTTCCGCGATGATGCCTTCTTTCTTCTCAGGAATAACCATGTCGTCAATACCTACGGATACCCCTGAACGGGCAGCGTAAGCAAAACCGGTGTACATGGTCTGGTCAGCTAAGATAACGGTTGGTTTCAGGCCCAGCACACGGTAACAGGTGTTCAGCATCTTAGAGATTGCTTTTTTACCCAGTGGCTGGTTAATCAGTGAGTATGGCAGACCACGCGGTACAATCATCCACAGGATGGCACGACCGATAGTGGTATCAACCAGACCTGTATTAACCGTAACGTTACCTTCGCCATCTCTCACTTCTTCAGTGATACGAACTTTGACACGGGCATGCAGAGAAGCCAGACCTGCGCGGTATACGCGTTCTGCTTCTTTAGGACCGGTCAGAACCATGCCTTCGCCTTTCGCGTTAACACAGTCACGAGTCATGTAGTACAGACCCAATACAACGTCCTGAGATGGAACGATGATTGGTTCACCGCTCGCCGGAGACAGGATGTTGTTGGTAGACATCATCAGCGCACGCGCTTCCAGCTGGGCTTCCAGTGTCAACGGTACGTGAACAGCCATCTGGTCACCATCGAAGTCGGCGTTATAAGCCGCACACACCAATGGGTGCAACTGAATCGCTTTACCTTCGATCAGAACCGGTTCAAACGCCTGAATACCCAGACGGTGAAGGGTTGGTGCACGGTTCAGCAGAACCGGATGCTCACGGATAACCTCATCAAGGATATCCCATACAACCGCTTCTTCGCGTTCAACCATTTTCTTAGCTGCTTTGATGGTAGTCGCCAGACCACGCAGTTCCAGCTTGCCGTAGATAAATGGTTTGAACAGCTCCAGTGCCATCTTCTTAGGAAGACCACACTGATGCAGGCGCAGGTATGGACCTACGGTAATTACAGAACGGCCTGAGTAGTCAACACGTTTACCCAACAGGTTCTGACGGAAACGACCCTGTTTACCCTTGATCATATCAGCCAGGGATTTCAGAGGACGCTTGTTGGAACCCGTGATTGCACGACCACGACGACCGTTGTCCAGCAATGCATCAACCGCTTCCTGCAACATACGTTTTTCGTTACGTACGATGATGTCTGGCGCAGCCAGATCCAGCAGGCGTTTCAGACGGTTGTTACGGTTGATAACGCGACGATACAGATCGTTCAGGTCAGACGTTGCGAAACGGCCGCCATCCAGAGGAACCAATGGACGCAGATCCGGTGGTAGAACTGGCAGAACAGTCAGAACCATCCACTCTGGTTTGTTACCAGACTGAATGAAAGCTTCCAGCAGCTTGATGCGCTTGGTCAGTTTCTTACGCTTGGTTTCAGAGTTGGTTTCGTTCAGCTCTTCACGCAGAGTTTCACATTCGTTTTCCAGATCGAGGTTTTTCAACAAAGACTGGATCGCTTCTGCGCCCATTTTTGCGTCGAACTCATCACCGAACTCTTCCAGTGCATCCAGATACTGCTCTTCAGTCAGGATCTGACTGCGCTCAAGACTGGTCATGCCGCCTTCTACAACCACATAGGATTCGAAGTACAGTACGCGTTCGATGTCGCGCAGAGGCATATCCAGCAGCAAGCCGATGCGGGATGGCAGTGATTTCAGGAACCAGATGTGAGCAGTCGGAGATGCCAGTTCAATGTGACCCATACGTTCACGGCGAACTTTAGTCTGAGTGACTTCAACACCACACTTCTCACAAATCACACCACGGTGTTTTAAGCGCTTGTATTTACCACACAAGCATTCGTAATCTTTTACCGGCCCGAAAATACGAGCACAGAAAAGACCGTCACGCTCAGGTTTGAACGTACGGTAGTTAATGGTTTCCGGCTTTTTTACTTCCCCGAATGACCACGAACGGATCATATCTGGAGAGGCCAGAGCAATTTTGATCGCATCAAACTCTTCGGTCTTGGTTTGCGCTTTCAGAAACTTCAATAAGTCTTTCACGAAATGGCTCCTGTCGGAGTTAGACCTGTTAGGTGAGTGGCCCATGCCACTCCCCCCTTGTAACCAGTGTAACCACTGGCTGGCAGACTGCCCGATTTTATGTTATTTCAACATAAGGCGGGCAGTGCCAGCGGAAAACGATGATTTATTATTCGTCTTCCAGCTCGATGTTGATACCCAAGGAACGGATCTCTTTCAGCAATACGTTGAAAGACTCCGGCATACCTGGTTCCATCTGGTGGTTACCGTCCACGATGTTTTTATACATCTTGGTACGACCGTTAACATCATCAGACTTAACGGTAAGCATTTCTTGCAGAGTATAGGCAGCACCGTATGCTTCCAGTGCCCACACTTCCATCTCCCCGAAACGCTGACCACCGAACTGTGCTTTACCACCCAGCGGCTGCTGAGTAACCAAGCTGTAAGAACCGGTAGAACGGGCGTGCATCTTGTCATCAACCAAGTGGTTCAATTTCAGCATATACATGTAACCAACGGTTACCTGACGCTCGAATTGCTCACCAGTACGGCCGTCAAACAGTGTGATCTGACCGGAAGTCGGCAGGCCACCCAGTTTCAACAGCTCTTTGATTTCAGTCTCTTTCGCACCGTCGAAGACTGGCGTTGCGATTGGCATACCTTTTTTCAGGTTTTCAGCCAGACGCATGACTTCGTCGTCAGTGAAAGTATTCAAATCAACTTTCTGACGGGTGTCATCACCCAGATCATAAGCTTTCTGGATAAATTCACGCAGTTTGGCAACTTCTTGCTGTTGTTTCAGCATTGCATTGATCTTGTCACCAATGCCCTTCGCCGCCATACCCAGGTGAGTTTCCAGAATCTGACCGATGTTCATACGTGATGGTACGCCCAGCGGGTTCAGTACGATGTCAACAGGAGTACCATTTTCATCGTAAGGCATGTCTTCGATTGGGTTGATCTTAGAGATTACACCCTTGTTACCGTGACGACCTGCCATCTTATCACCAGGCTGGATCTGACGTTTCACTGCCAGATAAACCTTAACGATTTTCAGTACGCCAGGTGCTAGATCATCACCCTGAGTGATCTTACGGCGTTTAGCATCCAGTTTTTTCTCGAACTCAGCTTTCAGTTCGTCATACTGTTCTGCCAACTGTTCCAACTGATTCTGTTTATCTTCATCAGCCAGACCCAGTTCTAACCAGCGCTCACGTGGCAGCTTGTCTAATTTTTCCGCTTCAATTCCACCGGCAACCAGTGCGGTACGAATACGGGCAAACAGACCAGCTTCGAAAATACGCAGTTCTTCAGTCAGGTCTTTCTTCGCCTGACGCAGCTGCATTTCTTCGATTTCCAGAGCACGCTTGTCTTTTTCTACGCCATCACGGGTAAAGACCTGTACGTCGATAACAGTACCGGAAACACCGTTTGGTACACGCAGTGATGAATCTTTAACGTCAGACGCTTTTTCACCAAAGATCGCACGCAACAGTTTTTCTTCTGGCGTTAACTGAGTTTCACCTTTCGGTGTCACTTTACCGACCAGAATGTCGCCACCTTTCACTTCCGCACCGATATAAACGATACCGGATTCGTCCAGTTTAGACAGCGCTGCTTCACCTACGTTAGGAATGTCAGCAGTGATCTCTTCAGGCCCCAGTTTAGTATCACGGGATACACAAGCCAGTTCCTGAATGTGAATAGTAGTGAAACGGTCTTCCTGAACAACACGTTCAGATACGAGGATGGAGTCCTCGAAGTTATAACCATTCCATGGCATGAACGCCACGCGCATGTTCTGACCCAGTGCCAGCTCACCCAAATCGGTGGATGGACCATCAGCCAGAACGTCACCACGTTCTACCATCTCGCCCAGAGACACACATGGCATCTGGTTGATACAGGTATTCTGGTTAGAACGGGTGTACTTGGTCAGGTTATAGATATCAATGCCCGCTTCACCAGCGTACATTTCATCTTCGTTAACCTTAATCACGATACGGGATGCGTCAACGTACTGAACCACACCGCCACGTTTAGCAACGGAGGTTACACCGGAGTCAACCGCTACCGCACGCTCCATACCTGTTCCGACCAGCGGCTTGTCTGCACGCAGAGTTGGAACTGCCTGACGTTGCATGTTCGCACCCATCAATGCACGGTTGGCGTCATCGTGTTCAAGGAATGGGATCAGGGAAGCACCGACGGACACGATCTGTTGTGTCGAAACGTCCATGTACTGAACCTGATCACGGCTGAACAAGCTGGATTCGTCATAATGACGGCAGGTTACCAGTTCTTCGATGAAGTGGCCTTCTTCGTCCAGTGCGGAGTTAGCCTGCGCAATGACGTAGTTACCTTCTTCAATCGCTGACAGGTAATGAATCTCATCTGTTACCACGCCGTCACGTACTAAACGATAAGGGGTTTCAAGGAAACCATATTCGTTGGTACGAGCATAAACGGACAGGGAGTTAATCAGACCGATGTTTGGACCTTCAGGCGTTTCGATTGGACATACACGACCATAGTGAGTCGGGTGTACGTCTCGAACTTCAAAGCCTGCACGTTCACGGGTCAGACCGCCTGGGCCCAAAGCAGAAATACGACGTTTATGAGTAATTTCAGACAGTGGGTTGTTCTGGTCCATAAACTGAGACAGCTGGCTGGAACCAAAGAACTCTTTTACTGCTGCTGAAATTGGCTTGGCGTTGATCATATCCTGAGGCATCAGGGTATCCAGATCGCCCAGAGACAGACGCTCTTTCACCGCACGCTCTACACGTACCAGACCTACACGGAACTGGTTTTCAGCCATTTCACCAACGGAGCGGATACGACGGTTGCCCAAGTGGTCGATATCATCCACTTCGCCTTTACCGTTACGGATATCGATAAGCTTCTTCATGACATCAATGATGTCAGCTTTGCTCAGGATACCGGAACCTTCAATCTCTTCACGATCCAGTGAACGGTTGAACTTCATACGGCCAACAGCAGACAGATCATAACGATCTTCAGAGAAGAACAGGTTCTCAAACAGGTTTTCTGCTGCTTCACGTGTTGGTGGTTCACCCGGACGCATCATGCGGTAGATTTCAACCAATGCGCTCAGGCGGTCGTTGGTTGGGTCAATACGCAGAGTCTCGGAGATGTATGCACCGTGGTCCAAGTCGTTGGTGAACAGGGTCTCAATGGTTTTATGACCAGATTGGCTCAAACGTGCCAGCAGATCCAAAGAGAGTTCCATGTTCGCAGCACAGATGATTTCACCCGTGCTCTGATCGATGTAATCTCTTGCAACAACTTTACCCGCGATATATTCAACAGGAACCTCAATGCGGTCTACCTGATCTTTTTCTAACTGGCGGATATGACGTGCAGTGATACGACGGCCTTTTTCAACATACAGTTTGCCGTTCGCTTCAATATCAAATGAAGCTGTCTCACCACGCAGACGTTCTGGTACCAGAGTCATCTGCAATTTGTTGTCGCGAATTTCGAACGTGGTTTTGTCGAAGAACAGATTCAGGATGTCTTCGCTTGTGTAATCCATCGCGCGCAGAATAATCGAAGCCGGTAATTTACGACGACGGTCGATACGCACAAACAGGTTATCTTTAGGATCGAATTCGAAATCCAGCCATGAACCACGGTAAGGAATGATACGTGCATTATACAGTACCTTACCGGATGAATGGGTTTTACCCTTATCGCTGTCAAAGAAAACGCCTGGGCTACGATGTAACTGAGATACGATTACGCGCTCAGTACCGTTGATAACAAAAGTACCGTTATCAGTCATGAGTGGAATTTCACCCATGTAGACTTCTTGTTCTTTGATGTCTTTTACTGTGCCTTCAGGCGCTTCACGCTCATAAATCACCAGACGCAGTTTAACGCGCAGTGGAGCGGAATAAGTCACGCCACGGATCTGACACTCTTGAACATCAAAAACAGGTTCGCCAAGACGGTAGCTTACATATTGCAGCTCAGAACTGCCGCTGTAACTCTGAATTGGGAACACAGAACGGAAGGCCGCTTCCAGTCCATTCTGGCCTTCAGGATCTTGCTCGATAAACTTCTGGAACGAGTCAAGTTGGATAGAAAGAAGGTATGGTACATCCAAAACTTGTGGACGTTTACCAAAATCCTTACGAATACGTTTTTTCTCGGTATAGGAGTAAACCATAGGGTTCCTCAGCTCGCTGATAAGTGACCCACTCTGTCCGCCCTTAAGGACAGCACTCTGCAACACTATTTTTTCGAACAGAAAATAGAATATTTTCCGTAATACTCATTGCTATTACTCTTAAATCATTTCATTGCGTTACCTTACTACCGAGCTACCCGAGTGGATCGTAGCTGAGAACACAGTATATTAAGTCGTCAATAGGAAGGAGTATTTTGGGTTGATGAGTAGCCAAACAGTGTGAAATGCTACTAACACCCTGCATGTGCCCTGTAAGACAGTCTTTTTGTAAAGTAATCCTTGTAAAACAAAGTCCTTACAAAACCACAAGCTGCCTTACAGCGCAAAAAGGCTGGCGATTAAAAAATCGCCAGCCGCCAGCCTTGAAAATCAGGCTGCGAACTTCAAACTGATCTTACTTGATCTCAACAGAAGCACCTGCTTCTTCCAGAGATTTTTTCAGAGCTTCAGCGTCGTCTTTGCTGATGCCTTCTTTCAGTGCTGCTGGTGCGCTTTCAACCAGGTCTTTAGCTTCTTTCAGACCCAGGCCAGTTGCGCCACGTACTGCTTTGATTACAGCAACTTTGTTAGCGCCAACGCCAGTCAGGATTACGTCGAATTCAGTTTTTTCTTCAACTGCTTCAGCAGCACCACCAACTACAGCAACAGCTGCAGCAGCAGAAACGCCGAATTTTTCTTCCATCATGCTGATCAGTTCAACAACGTCCATTACAGACATTTCTGCAACTGCGTCCAGAATTTGTTCTTTAGTGATAGACATAACAAGTGTTCCTAAAATTCAGAAATAATTTATACGTTAAAAAGCAACGAAGGAAATAAGCAATTAAGCAGCTTCTTTCTGATCGCGTAGCGCAGCCAGAGTGCGAACCAGTTTGCCTGCAGCGGCTTCTTTCATGGTTGACATCAGGCGTGCGATTGCTTCTTCGTAAGTTGGGAGTGTAGCCAGACGATCGATGTCCGAACCTGGGATAAACTCACCTTCAAAGGCTGCTGCTTTAATCTCGAATGCTGGGTTCGCTTTCGCGAAATCTTTGAACAGACGAGCAGCGGCGCCCGGATGTTCGTTAGAAAAAGCAATCAAGGTTGGACCAACAAACGCTTCTTTCAGGCACTCATACTCAGTACCTTCAACAGCACGACGCATCAGAGTGTTACGAACAACACGCATGTAAACGCCAGCTTCGCGACCTGCTTTACGCAGTTCAGTCATTTTATCTACAGTAACGCCGCGAGAATCCGCAACAACCGCAGACAGCGCGCCTTTGGCTACTTCGCTGACTTCAGCAACAATCGCTTGTTTGTCTTGAAGATTTAGTGCCATTAGCTTCTTGCTCCTGGATTAACCGGGCAAACCCGGGACTCACTTCACTCAGAACATGAAATATGCCTGAGCGCTGAAACACGGTGAGCAGAATCCAGAAATTAAATTTCATTTGGCTCTGTCACCGTCTACGCAGGATATTAAGTAAGTAATTTATCTACGTACTTACGCCTGCGGTCTTGGACGGGGCTTGGATTAGGCCAAGCTCCAACCGAAAACTGTGATTTGCCCTGAACAAATATTATGCATCAATTATTATAAATTGTTATAAATCTGTTCAGTCAAATTCGAAGCGTCAGATTTTAGACAAATCTGACGCCGAGGTAAAGCGTTATTCGCTTTCAGCCTAAATTATTAAGCTGTTACGGTGTTCAGACCAGACTGGTCAATCGCAACACCTGCGCCCATGGTAGTGGACAGGCTAACTTTCTTAACGTAAACGCCTTTAGCTGAAGATGGTTTTGCTTTTTTCAGCGCAACCAGCAGAGCTTCCAGGTTTTCTTTCAGTTTGTCAGCGTCAAAGTCAACTTTACCGATGGTGGTGTGGATGATACCGTTCTTGTCGTTACGGTAACGAACCTGACCAGCTTTAGCGTTCTGTACAGCTTCAGCAACGTTAGGAGTTACAGTACCAACTTTCGGGTTTGGCATCAGACCACGTGGGCCCAGGATTTGACCCAGCTGGCCAACAACGCGCATTGCATCTGGAGATGCGATAACTACGTCGAAGTCCATCTCGCCTTTCTTAATCTGTTCAGCCAGATCTTCCATACCTACCAGTTCTGCGCCAGCAGCTTTAGCCGCTTCAGCGTTTGCGCCCTGGGTAAATACAGCAACACGTACTGAACGACCGGTACCGTGTGGCAGTACAGTCGCGCCACGAACGTTCTGGTCAGATTTACGAGCATCGATGCCAAGATTAACAGCTACGTCAACGCTTTCTACGAACTTAGCAGTAGCCAGTTCTTTCAGCAGAGCAACGGCTTCGTTGATGTCATACTGTTTAGTGGCATCAACTTTTTCACGAATAGTGCGCATGCGCTTAGTCAGTTTAGCCATTGATTAACCCTCCACTACCAGGCCCATGGAACGAGCAGTACCTTCGATTGAACGCATCATCGCGTCAACATCAGCACCAGTCATATCCGCAGCTTTAGTTTCAGCAATTTCACGAATCTGAGCGCTGGTTACTTTACCAACTTTCTCTTTGTTCGGTTTGCCGGAACCAGATTTAACGCCTGCTGCTTTTTTCAGCAGAACCGCCGCTGGTGGGGTTTTGGTAACGAAAGTGAAAGAACGGTCTGCATAAACAGTGATAACAACTGGAATTGGCAGGCCTTTTTCAATGCTTTCAGTTTTAGCATTGAACGCTTTACAGAATTCCATGATGTTAACACCCTGCTGACCCAGTGCTGGACCAACTGGTGGGCTTGGGTTAGCCATACCCGCTGCAACTTGCAGCTTAACGTAGGCTTGTACTTTCTTAGCCATCTATATTTCCTCTATATGGGTGTTATCGCCTCAGAAAAGAGGCTCCCCTAACGTTTTAGGCCCCACCTAATAATTAAATCAGGCAAAACCACAAAAAATTATGTCTGTCATCAGACTTATTGCCTATTCGGATAACCTAAAATAGCCCCCGAATAAAAACAAAAGGCGCGAAATTGTATGCTAATTTCACACCCTTTGCAAGCAAAATAGCTCAATTAAGCATCAAATCAAGCTTTCTCGACCTGACTGAAATCCAGCTCAACTGGCGTAGCACGACCAAAGATAGAAACCGAAACTTTCAGGCGGCTCTTCTCGTAATCGACTTCTTCTACAACACCATTGAAGTCTGCAAATGGACCATCGCTGACACGGACCATTTCGCCTGGTTCGAACAAAGTTTTTGGACGTGGTTTATCACCAACCTGCTGAAGACGATTCATAATCGCATCGACTTCTTTATCACTGATTGGTGCAGGACGGTCAGATGTACCGCCAATAAAACCCATTACGCGAGGTACACTGCGAA
Source organism: Xenorhabdus sp. PB61.4 (assembly GCF_963894935.1). Classification (NCBI taxonomy): domain Bacteria; kingdom Pseudomonadati; phylum Pseudomonadota; class Gammaproteobacteria; order Enterobacterales; family Morganellaceae; genus Xenorhabdus; species Xenorhabdus sp. PB61.4. The sequence goes on along the minus strand of NZ_CAWQJR010000068.1, from coordinate 14,970 downwards.
CCAGATGCCATGTCGCATCGTTCATTACCATTTGTACCAGGACATAACCCGGGAAGAATTTACGCTCGCTTTTACGACGCTGGCCACTGCGGATCTCAACAACTTCTTCTGTCGGCACCATAACTTCACCGAAAGAGTCTTCCATATCGTGTAATTTGATATGTTCACGCAGAGATTGGGCTACGCGACCTTCAAACCCAGAAAATGCCTGTATGACATACCAACGCTTTTTTGGGGATTCAGACATTCTTAAAACCTCAGGCCTGTAATAAATGAAACTAAACGCACCAGAATACCATCAAGCCCCCACAAAATCAGCGACATGACAGCCGTTACTGCGGCAACAATCAGTGTTGTATGCAGGGCTTCCTGGCGAGTTGGCCAAATGACTTTACGCATTTCGACGCGAGATTCGCGGGCAAATGCTAATGCAGCTTTACCTTTCGCAGTCAACAATGCAACTGCTCCTGCAAGGGCAACAATAGCAACAACGGCTATCGCGCGCAGGGGCAGGTTATACTCCCGGTAATAGTAATTACCCACAATAGCAACCACCAGCAGCACTGCTACCAATAGCCATTTTGCTATATCAAGACCACGCCCGCTTTCTTGAGCATTGCTATTCGCACTCATAAACCAACCTGTAACTATATGTAAGTAACTATGATGTAAATAGATAGCCAGCTTGCCTCGCAAGAGCAAAACAAATCAGACCGAACCCAAAAATAATTGTAATTGTATCTGACTCGGCGTCATAATTCAGCAGGACTTTTTGTATCCATTTGCCTGAAAACGAACTTATTAAGAAGAGTTCTCTTAAAGCTGCTTGTCTGAAAACAGGCAGATACCAAAGCCTATCCGTTGTATCAGAGCCTATCTCACCAATAATTCAGTACAGCTATTTGATGTACCCATCAACAACTATTGATGAGATAGGTTCTTCTTAAGACAACGTATAAAAAGGGCATCTATCGATGCCCTTCCAAAATGAACACATTAAGAAAATTATGCGATCACTTTAGCAACAACACCAGCACCAACAGTACGGCCGCCTTCACGGATTGCGAAACGCAGACCTTCGTCCATTGCGATTGGAGCAATCAGAGTAACGATCATGTTGATGTTGTCACCTGGCATTACCATCTCAACGCCTTCTGGCAGTTCGATAGTACCGGTTACGTCAGTTGTACGGAAGTAGAACTGTGGACGGTAACCTTTGAAGAATGGAGTATGACGGCCACCTTCATCTTTGCTCAGGATATATACTTCAGATTCGAAAGTAGTGTGTGGCTTGATTGAACCTGGTTTAGCCAGTACCTGACCACGTTCGATTTCGTCACGCTTAGTACCACGCAGCAGAACACCAACGTTCTCACCCGCACGGCCTTCGTCCAGCAGTTTGCGGAACATTTCAACGCCAGTACAAGTTGTTTTCGCAGTATCTTTGATACCAACGATTTCAACTTCGTCACCAACTTTAACGATACCACGCTCAACACGACCCGTTACAACAGTGCCACGGCCGGAGATGGAGAATACGTCTTCGATTGGCAGCAGGAATGGCTTGTCAATGTCACGCTCTGGTTCTGGGATGTAAGTATCCAGTGCTTCAGCCAGTTCAACAACTTTCGCTTCCCACTCTGCGTCGCCTTCCAGCGCTTTCAGAGCAGAACCACGGATGATTGGCGTGTCGTCGCCTGGGAAGTCGTACTGAGACAGCAGCTCACGCACTTCCATTTCAACCAGTTCCAGCAGCTCTTCGTCATCAACCATGTCACATTTGTTCAGGAACACGATGATGTAAGGAACGCCTACCTGACGACCCAGCAGGATGTGCTCACGAGTCTGTGGCATTGGGCCATCAGTTGCAGCAACAACCAGAATTGCACCGTCCATCTGAGCAGCACCGGTGATCATGTTTTTCACATAGTCGGCGTGGCCTGGGCAGTCAACGTGCGCGTAGTGGCGAGTTGGGGTATCGTATTCTACGTGAGAAGTAGAGATGGTGATACCACGTGCTTTTTCTTCTGGTGCGTTATCGATCTGATCGAATGCACGTGCGTTACCGCCGTAGGTTTTTGCCAGAACGGTGGTGATTGCAGCAGTCAGGGTAGTTTTACCGTGGTCAACGTGGCCGATAGTACCAACGTTAACGTGCGGTTTGGAACGTTCAAACTTTTCTTTAGACACGACTCTATTCCTTAATACCGCTCCCCCGTCACAAATGATGAGGGAGCCAAAAAGATAGTAAACTCGAAAACTTATCTAGCTTTACGAGCTTCGATAATAGCCTGAGCGACGTTGCTAGGCGCTTCGTTGTACTTCAAGAACTCCATAGAGTAAGAAGCACGACCTTGGGTCTGAGAACGCAGGTCAGTAGCATAACCAAACATTTCAGATAATGGTACTTGAGCACGAACAATTTTGCCCGTAGCCACATCATCCATACCATCAATCATACCACGGCGACGGTTCAGGTCACCGATGACGTCACCCATGTAGTCTTCTGGTGTTTCCACTTCGACTTTCATGATTGGTTCCAGCAGAACTGGCTTCGCTTTCATGAAGCCTTCTTTAAATGCCATGGATGCGGCAATTTTAAAGGCGATTTCCGAGGAGTCAACGTCATGGTAAGAACCATCGAACAGAGCAACTTTAACGTCAACAATTGGGTAACCTGCAAGAACACCGCTCTTCAGCTGTTCCTGAACACCTTTGTCAACGCCTGGGATGTATTCTTTAGGAACTACACCACCAACGATTTCGTTCGCGAACTCGTAACCAGCGCCACCAGCTTCCATAGGCTCGATACGTAGCCAAACGTGACCGTACTGACCACGACCACCGGATTGTTTAGCGTGTTTACCTTCCTGCTCAACGGAAGCACGGATAGTTTCACGGTAAGCAACCTGAGGTTTACCTACGTTCGCTTCAACGTTGAATTCACGACGCATACGGTCAACCAGTACGTCGAGGTGAAGTTCACCCATACCTGCGATGATAGTCTGACCAGACTCTTCATCACTGCTCACGCGGAATGATGGGTCTTCTTGTGCCAGACGGCCTAAAGCGATACCCATTTTTTCTTGGTCAGCTTTAGTTTTTGGCTCGATAGCAACAGAGATAACTGGCTCTGGGAATTCCATGCGCTCCAGAATGATTGGAGAAGACATGTCACACAGAGTGTCACCAGTAGTTACATCTTTCAGACCGATAGCAGCAGCGATGTCGCCTGCACGGACTTCTTTGATTTCTTCACGTTTGTTGGCGTGCATCTGAACGATACGGCCAAAACGTTCTTTCTTGTCTTTAACCGGGTTCAGTACAGTGTCACCAGAGTTAACAACACCGGAGTAAACACGGAAGAACGTCAGGTTACCCACGAATGGGTCAGTTGCGATTTTGAACGCCAGTGCAGAGAATGGCTCGTCATCGCTTGAATGACGTTCTGCTGGGGTATCTTTGCCATCCGGCAACATACCTTTGATAGACTCAACGTCAGTTGGCGCTGGCAGATATTCGATAACTGCATCCAACATTGCCTGAACACCTTTGTTCTTAAATGCAGAACCACAGGTAACCAGGATAATTTCGTTAGCCAGAACACGCTTACGCAGAGCTGCCTTGACTTCTTCTTCAGTCAGCTCTTCACCGCCCAGATATTTGTCCATCAGTTCGTCTGATGCTTCTGCTGCGGATTCGATCAGGTTCTGATGCCATTCCTGAGCCAGTTCAACCATGTCAGCCGGGATATCTTCATAAGTGAAGGTAGTACCCTGATCAGCTTCGTTCCAGTTGATTGCTTTCATTTTCAGCAAGTCAACAATACCAGTGAAGGTATCTTCTGCACCAATAGCCAGTTGCAGAGGAACTGGGGTAGCTGCCAGACGAGTTTTGATCTGCTCAACAACGCGCAGGAAGTTCGCACCCATACGGTCCATTTTGTTAACGAACGCGATGCGTGGAACATTATATTTGTTAGCCTGACGCCATACGGTTTCAGACTGAGGCTGAACACCACCAACTGCACAGTAAACCATTACTGCACCATCAAGAACACGCATAGAACGTTCTACTTCGATAGTGAAGTCAACGTGGCCCGGGGTGTCGATGATGTTGATACGGTGTGGCTCATACTGTTTAGCCATACCAGACCAGAATGCAGTAGTCGCTGCGGAGGTAATGGTAATACCACGCTCCTGCTCCTGCTCCATCCAGTCCATCGTTGCTGAACCTTCGTGAGTTTCACCGATCTTATGGTTTACACCTGTGTAAAACAGAATACGTTCAGTAGTTGTGGTTTTACCGGCGTCGATGTGGGCACTGATACCGATATTACGGTAACGTGCTATAGGTGTTTGACGAGCCATTTTTTCCTCTCTCGTGGGCGTTCTTCAATTTGGAGAACGGGCAGCCGCAGCTACCCAGAACATATTACTGCCGATGGATTCCAAAAAAATGGATTACCAACGGTAGTGTGCGAACGCCTTGTTAGCATCTGCCATACGGTGAACGTCTTCACGTTTCTTAACAGCAGCGCCTTTGTTTTCAGCCGCATCAGATAATTCATTCGCCAGGCGCAGAGCCATAGACTTATCACCGCGTTTACGAGCAGCATCAACGATCCAACGCATTGCCAGAGCATTACGACGGACCGGACGAACTTCAACTGGAACCTGATAGGTAGAACCACCTACACGGCGGGATTTAACTTCCACAGTCGGGCGCACGTTATCCAGTGCCAGCTCGAATGCTTCCAGATGTTCTTTACCGGAACGCTGAGCCAGGGTCTCAAGCGCACCATATACGATTGCTTCTGCGACAGACTTTTTACCGTCTACCATCAGGATATTTACAAATTTGGCCAGCAGTTCTGATCCGAACTTTGGATCTGGCAGAATTTTACGTTGACCAATTACACGACGACGTGGCATGGAAATACTCCGTTTCGAATTTCAGGGTTGTCCAAAACTCTACGAGTTTATTTTGACATTTAAAGTGAACAATGTTTGGCCTTACTTAACGGAGACCCATTAAGCCTTTGGCTTCTTCACACCGTACTTAGAACGACCTTGTTTACGGTCTTTAACACCGGAACAGTCCAGTGCACCGCGAACAGTGTGGTAACGCACACCTGGCAAGTCTTTAACACGACCGCCACGGATCAGGATAACGGAGTGCTCTTGCAGGTTGTGGCCTTCACCACCGATGTAAGAAGTCACTTCGAAACCGTTAGTCAAACGAACACGGCATACTTTACGCAGTGCTGAGTTTGGTTTTTTTGGAGTGGTAGTATATACACGAGTACATACGCCACGTTTTTGCGGGCAAGCTTCCAGAGCAGGAACGTTGCTTTTCACAACTTTCGAGCTACGAGATTTGCGAACCAGCTGGTTAATAGTAGCCATTATTAAAAAAACTCCTGGTTTTTTTGCTTCGTAAACACGGATTTTACCCTCTGTCAGCCATGATGACAAAACGAGAGGACGCGGAATTTTATTGCTGACTTGACGAGGTGTCAAGAAATATACAGTCTTTCTATATGTTGGTATCTGTCAGTATTCTGTCAGCGCACTAAAAAGTTCACAGGCCACTGATTTATTAACTGAATGATCACAGGCAATATCTGCGGAAAAAAAGCGGAATATTTACCAACTTAAACTTTGCTGATGTTTCACCGTTAAACTGACAAAGCCATTGTAATTGACCATCTTTACATGCTCTGAAACCCGCTCCGTAAGCCCTCGGGCATCCAGATCCTCCTGTAAGGCATAGATACCCGCCCCCGTGTGAATCAGCTCAGCCAAATAGGGATTGCCATTAACACCCAGTAATACCCCATTTTGCAGCATCAGGACATCATCTGCATCAGTGATCAAGCCAAGTATTGCATTGAAGTCATTCTGATAAGGTGAGCATCTAACAGTATATAACATGTCATCTCTCCAAAGTAGATTAAAATTTCAACACAACATCGTAGCCCGCCAGCATTTGCCGGATTGCCGCAGCCGAGAGAAATTCAGCGTCCAGAATAAAATCATCTTCTGGAGTAAATCCTCTAACCGTCAGATCTTCCAGGCAGATATAGCATTTCTCAATGTCATACAGAGGTAAAATCTTAAATGTTGAAATATAGTCACGTGACAGGATTTTATCCGGCTGCTGGTTGGACAGCAGCTGAAGTACTCCATCAGAAATAAAGAATACGCCGACCTGCTCCGTCAGTGCTGATGTTGCAAGCAGTGCATCCAGCCCTTCTCTACCAGCAGAAGAGCCGTGGGGGGCCTCAGTAAAAATGAAGGCGATTTTTTTCATTATGAATGTCTTCCTGTTATGCCCCTAACCCTGTGCCATTAAGCCATCGTACTCTTAAAATTGTACTACGCGATCACACAGCATCATGGCCTCAGCCAAAGAACCAAGGCCACTGAGTTCAAAACCATCGGCGAGATTTGCAGAACTCAAATCCAGTTCATTTGCCTGCTGTTCATCCACAACACCGCGTCGTAACGCGGCTGCAACACAAATAAACAGCTCAGACTGATGCTGAATAGCCAATGACTGCCACGCCCTGACAAGATCAACTTCATCATTGGCAGGTGCAGTCAGCTGATTACCGTTCTGGACGCCTTCACGATAAAAAAACACGCTATGCAATTTATGACCAGAGGCAATAAGTGCCTGAGCAAACTGATAGGCACTACTGGCTTGCTGAGTCCCGTATGCCGGCCCGGTTACCAGTAAGCAGTAAGACAGTGGCAACATTACTTCTCCGGATGTGCACATTCACCGTTTTTAAACTGGCGAATATAGAGGTATACCGTATGCTTGGAGATATTCAGGCGGTCAGCGACCTGATTAATCGCATCTTTGATATCAAAAATGCCCTTCTCATAAAGGTTCAGAACAACCTGCCTGTTTTTGGCATTATTGGAAACATTGCGATCAGCATTCACTTCTTCGATAGTGAATTCCAGTGTCTGAGCAACAAGATCATCCACGGAAGAAGCAAAATTGACGTTTGAAGAAACGTCGTGAGTTTTCTCAGGGATAAAAGTCTGAATAATTTCAGAAAAAGGAACATCAAGATTCATGTTTATACACAAAAGCCCGATAACCCGACGCTGACGATTGCGAATAGCAATAGTGACAGATTTCATCAATGCGCCACTTTTCGCCCTTGTGAAGTAGGCTCTGGAAACAGAAGAGTCTTCATCAGTAATATCGTGCAGCATCCGCAATGCCAGATCGGTAATAGGAGAACCGATTTGACGACCGGTATGCTCTCCGTTAGCTATTCTGACAGCTGAACATTTAAGGTCTTCCAGTGAATGAAGAACAATTTCACAATGCCCACCAATCAGCATAGCCAGGCCATCAACTGCCGCTTCATAAGACTTTAAGATTTCATGATCCGTTTCACTGAACGGTTGATTTTCCAGTAAATCAATATCGCTGGTATCACCGGATATTTTATCACCAGATATTTTTTCACCAGAAAATAACGGGGTAGACATGTAATACACCATCCTTCAAGCTTAGACTCCGCCTCACCAAAACATCAGGGAGAGATTTATTATAACCGCACTTAGCAGAAAACATTTTTAATACGCTGTATTCTATCCAGAATAATGACGTTAAAACTACATTAAATTATCGTCAAGTTCTCGCTGGGCAGACCATTCGGCTTTATCACAGCTTAGTGTTCGAATACACCTGATATATGAGAAAGTTATTCTATTTAATACCGTAGAAAATAATAAGTGGTCAAACTCATTTTCTATATTTAATCTTTATAACTTATCAAGTCGAAGTAAATATTCTCATAACAAAACAGGGGCATGATAGCCCCTGTTATAAAATCACGTATTAATTACGATGAAAATTATTTTGTTTTCGCGCTAGGTTTAATATCCAGCAATTCAATTTCAAAGACCAGAGTTGAGTTAACCGGAATTCCCTGTACACCATTTTTACCATAAGCTAACTCAGGTGGAATAACCAGCTTCATTTTTCCACCTTTCTTCAGGTGTTGAAGGCCTTCTTTCCAGCCTGTGATAACGCTATTCAGAGGGATAGACAGAGGCTCTTTCCGGTCATAGGAGCTATCAAACACATTCCCGTCAATCAAAGAACCTTTGTAGTTCACGATGACAGTATCGGTTAATGTAGGAGTCTTGCCCGTTCCTTCACGTTCAACTTTGTACAAAAGACCTGATTTAGTTTTGACTACTCCGGCTTCCTTAGCGAACTGTTCCCGGAATTTATTTCCTTTTTCGCTATTTTCGCTCGCTTCTTTTTCCATTTTAACTTGTAAAGAAGCCCTGATTTTTGCATCAAACTCACTGAGGATCTGCTGAATTTCGCTATCATTCAGTTTGCTTTTATTATTTATTGCGTCTCCAAAGCCAGACATAACCTGAGATTTATCGAGATCGATACCCAGAGCTTTCTGTTCCTCTAAAGATTTTTCCATATAACGACCAATGGAAGCTCCCAGCGCATAAGAATTCTGCTGTTCTGCGGTCTTGAAAGCTTTATTCAATTTCACTTCATCGCTGGCTTTTGCTTCATTAGCCATTACATAAGGTACACCGAATGTCATTGCCAGTGTAGTTGCTAACAAAGTTGTTTTTAAGAATGATTTCATCATATTCTCCAATAAATTTGACTGAATTTGTCATCAGCAAAAATCATGCAACCACATGTACTATAACTGCCTACTAAAACCAATAACAATATTTGCTATACATTGGCCTGAAAAAGATTAGCAGCATATTGATATCAAAAGCTTTTTACTTATCCCGTTTTTTCTTCTTTTTTCTCTGCCCTCACCTTTGCCAAAAGGTTTATACCCAATGGATTTCGAGTTGCATCGCGGCGGCAAGAGAACTCATCCCCGGGAGCATAGATAACCGAATGTTTATAAAAACTGTGACCGGGGTGAGTGAGCGCAGCCAACAAAGAGGCAACTTGAAAGACGAAGGGTATAGGCATCAGGCCACCGGTATTATAGTATCAACCCGATTAGAATAATCATTTCACCATGAAATTAAATGAACAAACAACAAACAAAGATAAGAGGGGAAATAATGGAATTATCCAGCTTTGAACAAAGATTTGAGCAACTGGAAACTAAACTGGCCTATCAGGAAATGACCATTGAAGAATTAAACCAAGAAGTTAGAAAGCAGCAGGTAGAAATAGATAGACTGAAAGAGCAGCTAAAATTAATGGCCGAACGACTGAAAACCCACCAGTCATCAATTATCGCACCAATGTCAGAAGAAACACCCCCTCCGCACTATTAAGAGCCGACTTCGTGGGACGCCCCTGCATGACTGACCAGCGTTAATACCTGCCAGCAAAGTCCGGGGCAGACCGTAAAAAAGAGAAGCCTGTCAGCTTCCCTTTTTTCCTGCCAAAATTAGTGGCAGCTTCCGCCGCAGCAGCTATGGCCTTCGTGATCATGCTGATGATCGTGATCGCCACAACCACCCTGACCATGCACGTGACCGTGAGCCAGTTCTTCTTCTGTTGCTTCACGAACCGCAACAATTTCAACGTTGAATTTCAGGTTCTGGCCAGCCAGCATGTGGTTACCATCAACAACAACGTCATCGCCTTCTAAAGCGGTAATTTCAACAGGTACTGGCCCCATATCAGTGTCAGCCAGGAAGCGCATACCCACTTCTAATTCTTCAACGCCAACAAAAACATCTTTTGGTACGCGCTGAACCAGATTTTCATCATACTGACCATATGCATCGTCAGCTTCAACGCTTACGTCAAAGCGCTCACCAGCCTCACGACCTTCCAGTGATTTCTCTAAACCGCTGATCAGGGAACCACGGCCATGCAGATAGTCTAACGGTGCGCTCACCGGGGACTCATCAACTAAAACACCATCTTCTGTTCTTACTTGATAAGCCAAGCTGACCACCAAATCTTTTGCTACTTTCATGACATCTCCTACAATACCCGGGTAAAAACGTGAGGGAAAATTCTTACGTTACGACTAAAAATGCCACTGATTGTACCGGAATTCTACTTCACTGTATCTGGTAATGAAAAAATTTATCCATTACCTGTTGTAACTTAGTTCAGTTATTTCGGCGTAAAAATACCGATAACCTGCTCCTGATCTCTGACATGGGGCGTTACAGATTCATCAGTTTGCCGCTGAAGATGCCCACAACTGACACATTCCACAACATCCACTTTATTCTCCTGCCACATGGCCAAAGTATCCTGTGACTGACACTTCGGACAAACGGCTCCTGCAATAAAACGCTTACGACTGACAGACATACTTTCCCCCATTACTTCATATACTGCGATGTTATTATTGTTAATTATTTCATATCATCACTCATCCCAGCCTTCCGGCTGGCGACGTTCATTAAGCATTTCCCGTTCAAATAACTCTTCCAATTCCCGACGGGCTTCTTTGACACGGGATATATGCGCCACATCGCCCTGTAGATGAGGCATCAGCTCACGCAACATGCGCATATCCAGACGCCTAAAATGTTGCTGGGCACGATAGGCACGATGAGGATGAATACCCAGCCCGATCATGGTTTTTCTCCCGACTTCCAGCGCACTTGAAAATGTTTCCCGGCTAAAATCCTGTACACCACTTTGCAACAGTTCATGGGCTTCAAAGCGCCCTCTTGCTCGTGCAGTGATATGCAGGTGAGAAAAATGTTGCTGGCATAATCGGACAATAGTCATGGTATCTTCCGGCTCATTACAGGTAATGACAATCGCTTTAGCTCTGTCAGCTCCCGCAGAACGCAGCAGCTCCAGCTCACTTGCATCACCATAATACACCTTATAACCATAACGGCGCAGCGTACTGATTGCACTGACATCGCGTTCCAGCACAGTGATACGGATTTTATTTGCCATTAAAAGCCGCCCGACAACCTGCCCGAAACGACCAAAACCCACCACAATAACCTGTGGAGCGTTATCTTCCACAAAAGGTGTTTCATTGCTTTCTGGTTGTCTATTGTAACGACCGGTTAATATCCGATCGACTAATGTCATCACCAGCGGTGTTGTCATCATCGATAATGTCACCACCACCAACAAAAATGACATCTGGTTCTTATCTAACACCTTCTCTCCAAGAGCAGCTGAAAATAAAACAAAGGCGAATTCTCCCCCCTGACTTAACACCCCGGAAAGCTGAATACCCAATGAATTTCCCAATCCAGAAATTCTGCCAATAACATACAATATGGAGCTTTTTGTCAGCACCAGAGCCAAAACAGCAAGCAATACATCTGGCAAATGGCTCAACAGCACACCAATATTCAATGACATACCAACAGAAATAAAGAACAGCCCCAGCAACAATCCTTTGAAGGGTTCAATGGAAATTTCCAGCTCATGGCGATACTCACTATCAGCAAGCAACACCCCCGCAATAAACGTCCCCAGAGCCATCGAAAAACCCAGTGTTTCCATAAAAACCGCTGCACCAAGAACAACCAGCAGCGCAGCAGCGGTAAACACCTCTCTGACACCGGATTTCACCACCAAACGAAATAAAGGACGTAATAAATAGCGACCACCCAACAACATACCGGCAAAGGCAATAATTTTAAGGCCGATACGATACCAGTCACCGGAAGCCGTACCACCCGCCAGTATCGGGATCAAAGCTAAAGCCGGAATTAACGCAATATCCTGAAACAACAAAATAGAAAAACCAAGTTGCCCGCCTTCGTTATTTGCCATGCCTTTTTCCCGCATTAATTGCAGCGCCATCGCGGTTGACGACATAGCAAGCCCCACACCGCCGATAACAGCAGCCTGCCATGAGAAATTTGTCAGACAAAGAAATGAGGCCAGAACCAGCGCAGTCAGCACAACCTGCACCGTACCGGCACCAAAGATAGAACGCCTGAGTTGCCAGAGTTTTGCTGGATTCAGTTCAAGACCAATGATGAACATCAGAAAAACGACACCAAGCTCAGAGAAATGGAGGATCTCACCGACATCCTTGATAAGCCCGGCTCCCCATGGGCCAAGTGCGATCCCGGCAAGCAGGTATCCCAGAACGGCTCCGATTCTGAACTTCTGAGCCAGAGGAACAGCGACAACAGCAGCAAACAGAAACAATATTCCGGCGCTTAACAGCGCTGAAGTCTCCATGATTAAAGCCCTCCCAAAGACAGTGGCGCTTTAAGCCATTCCCAATAAGCATTAGCATGACTGACAAGCACCTCAGGTGGCTGACGTCTGGCCCAGTAGAGGATCATCGGGGACAGCCAGTGCATATGGCACATCGAAGCAACCAATTCGAAAGGCCGGAGAATTTCTTCCATCGAATAACGGTTGTGCCCACTGCTGCAAAAAGCACCTTCAGGCTCTCCCGTCGTGATAACAGAGCGCCAGTATTTATTTCTCAGCATCGGCTCGGTGCCGCCAATAAAATCACGGCTTAACACGCGATCCATCCACTCTTTCAATAAAGCAGGGCAGCTATAAGTATAAAGAGGATGCTGAAACACAATGATCTGATGTTCACTTAAGAGCTTCTGCTCTGCCGGAACATCAATAAAAAAGTCAGGATAACAGCCATACAGATCGTGAACAGTGACGTTTTCCAGCTCCCGAACCGTCTGGAGCAACACCTTATTCACCACAGAACCCTGCGGTTCCGGATGGATATACAACAGCAATACCCTGGGCGGTAAAACATGAGATGACAATATCATCAATCCCCCCTCAGGACGTGTCAGGTCACCTATTTTCCGCTACCATGCACGCCAGACTATCGAAACAACGAAACGAACAGATACAATGTAATTATTAACTTAACATACTCTATACAGACAACATCATGATTGTTTTTTCTTCTCTGCAAATCCGCCGAGGCATCCGTGTTCTGCTGGACAATGCCAGCGCAACCATCAATCCCGGCCAGAAAGTTGGACTGGTAGGTAAAAATGGCTGTGGCAAATCAACTCTGCTTTCATTACTGAAAGGTGAACTTCAGGCTGAAAATGGCTCTGTGACATTTCCCGGTAATTGGGCTCTGGCATGGGTAAATCAGGAAACGCCCGCTCTGGAAATTTCAGCGCTTGAATATGTAATCGACGGTGATCGCGAATTCCGCCAACTGGAACAGAAGCTGAAAATAGCCAATGAACAGAATGACGGCCACGCTATCGCCCACCTTCACGGCCAACTGGATACTATTCAGGCGTGGACAATCCGCTCCCGCGCTGCCAGCTTGTTGCATGGGCTGGGCTTTTCTCAGACACAACTGGAACAGCCTGTCCGTTCATTTTCCGGTGGCTGGCGTATGCGCCTCAATCTGGCTCAGGCACTGATTTGCCGCTCTGACCTGCTGCTGCTGGATGAACCGACTAACCACCTTGATCTGGACGCAGTAATCTGGCTTGAAAAGTGGCTGAAAAGCTACACAGGCACTTTGATTCTGATCTCCCATGACAGGGATTTTCTCGACCCGATCATCGATAAAATTCTGCATATCGAACAACAAAATTTATTCGAATATACGGGTAACTACTCTTCCTTTGAACGGCAACGCGTTGCCAAACTTGCCCAACAACAGGCTCTGTACCAAAGCCAGCAAGAAAAAGTGGCCCATTTGCAAAGCTATATTGACCGTTTCCGTGCTCAGGCCACCAAAGCCAAACAGGCACAAAGCCGGATCAAAATGCTGGAACGCATGGAGCTGATTGCGCCAGCCCATGTTGATAACCCCTTCCGTTTCAGCTTCCGAAAGCCGGACAGCCTGCCAAACCCGCTATTGAACATGGAAAAAATCAGTGCCGGATACGGTGACAAGACCGTGCTGGACTCGATCAAATTAAATCTGGTTCCGGGTTCACGCATTGGTCTGCTAGGTCGTAACGGGGCGGGTAAATCAACCCTTATCAAATTACTGGCTGGCGAACTGGCACCACAGCAAGGGGAGATCGCGTTAGCCAAAGGTATCAAACTGGGATACTTTGCCCAGCACCAGTTGGAATTCCTGCGTGCGGACGAATCGCCTTTACAGCACTTAGCCAGACTCGCACCACAGGAATCAGAACAGCAGCTGAGGGATTATCTTGGCGGTTTTGGTTTCAAAGGAGACCAAGTAACTGACCCGAGCGCCCGTTTTTCCGGCGGGGAAAAAGCGCGTCTGGTACTTGCCCTGATTGTCTGGCAACGCCCGAACCTTCTGCTACTGGATGAACCCACCAACCACCTTGATCTGGACATGAGACAGGCACTGACTGAAGCTCTGATCGATTTCGATGGCGCTCTTGTAGTGGTATCCCATGACAGACACTTACTGCGTTCTACCACTGATGAACTCTATCTGGTACATGATGGCAAAGTGGAAGCTTTCACAGGGGATCTTGAAGACTACCAACAATGGCTGACAGAATTACAGCGTCAACAGTTGCGTGAAAGTCAGGAAGAAAAAAACGCGGCCGGTACTGATTCATCTACCAATAACGCCCAGAATTACAGTGCGCAGGAGCGTAAAGATCAAAAAAGACGTGAAGCAGAATTCCGCAGCCAAACACAACCATTACGTAAGCGGCTGACCATTCTTGAAAAGCAGATGGAAAATTTAAGTACAGAGCTGGAAAATATTGAAGAAAAGCTGTCAGATAACACAATATATGAAAATGATCGGAAAACGGAATTAACCGAATGCCTATATCAACAGAATAATACTAAATCCAAACTGGAAGATATTGAAGTGGAATGGTTAGATATTCAGGAACAAATTGAAAAAATGACAGAAACTTTTAACTCGAATCAGTAAGCTTATTCTGAATATTTATTCTCGTGCAATCATAATCGGGCATTTTAACCTAACGCCCGATTATGATATTTTCAGACCTAAAAACATACCATTGTGTAACCTGTACAAAAAATCACTTTACTGATTATAAAAAATTAAAATCATATAATTAAGAAATATCT
>NZ_CAWQJR010000067.1:0-5414 GCF_963894935.1 Xenorhabdus sp. PB61.4 | reverse complement strand
ATCAGAAAAAAACGTCAACGTGCCTGGATGAAAACCCGTTTTTTGGAGCAGATATTACAAGTGGGTTTTGCTGGTGTGGGTGAAATTTAAACATTCATGCGGTTGCCCTGGGCAACGGGTATGGTGAAAATACTAACTCATGGCGAAAGTAAAGAGATTGCCAAGACAATTCATCAGGGCACTAAAAATGCTATTAATAAAACACTAGAAAATATTAATGATCCTAACAAGCCGATACAACAATCTAAAAAATTTCTAAATGATCAAATTATAAAGATATCAGTCTACGTCTCAGAAAAATTCCTTGAGCTGTTTGGAAAGATTGTTGGGAAAGCGTTTGCAATAATGGAAGCGGGAGCAATAGCAATAAAAGGCCCTTTGACCCATTTAAGTGATACTGCCATTCAATTGATTGTTAACAAATTTGTACCTGTTTTAATGCAACCTTTCGGTATTGTTATTGATTATCGTGAAGGACTTCATATTACTCCTGAAGAGTTCAATAAAATCCAAGGCCGTTTAGAAAAAATTGCAAATAAAAAGAGTTATTCCGGCAATAAAGGGCCGAGGATGCCTAAGCATAATGAAACATTTAAAAAACTAAAAAATTCACAGTCTCTTTTCTATGAAAAATTACAAGAAATAAGCGCTCCTAGCCAAGCAGAACAACAATTTGAAAATACAGTAAGACAAACAGGTGAGTATGCTAAGAAAACAGGAATAAAAATAGGAAATACCGTTTCCAAGCAAGTAATAGAAGTATCGGATCAAACCGGTATCGGAATTAAGCTTGCGAAAATTACTATCAAAGAAGGATTTAATACTTCTTTTGATTTTTTAAAAGTCGGTACACATAAGACAGCAATTTTACTGGAGAAAATAGCGCCGGGGTTCAGCCTGTTTTTCAATGTTCAAACAGCAACTTCTGTGGTTATACAGTCTCAATTCAGTAGCAACAATCCGCTGGACCAGGATGAGCTCAGCAGGTCTTATGATGTTATTAAGTTTTCAGCAGCACTTATTTCATTAACAGCGGATTTGACACTAATTACATCCAAAGTCACCAAACATGCTCATAAATTTATGCCAAACGCCTCTCCAGTGTTGTTAAATAACTTAAAAGGCACTTCCGACTACTTATCAAATAAACTGAATGCTAAATGGGTTAAATCAGGCCTTGGCTTAGTGAATATTATGGGAGCTTATGTGTCCTTTATTGATGGAAGAAAAGCTGAAGCCATCGGTAATAGAGGCGCAGCATACAGCAACTATGCCATAGGGCTGGGAAGTGCAGCATTAGGTACTGTGAGTATTGGTTTGGCTGCTGGTATTGAGTCAGTAGCAATAGGTACTACATTGATGGCTGGTATGGCTTTTATGGGATGGGTCTTAGTTATTGGTGGTACTATTAGTCTGATAATTTTTAACAGCTCTGATACACAAAATTTGTTTCGTAACAGCTTTTGGGGAAATGGGGATATGTATCCATTTTGGGGCAATAAAAGACGCCCAGTATTTGTAGAACAATTAAAATACGCACAGAAAATGGATCACCACATCCGAAACGCCTTTGATATTGAAAGTCAGGAATTCTTAAACTTGTTTTTTATGCCTACATTAACCATTAATCGTCGGCAGATATATAACAAGTTCAGCAGTATCTATACTTTTAAATTACCAGCATTTCAACAAGGCAGCTCAGATCTCCAATATGCCTTTTATCAGCTTCTTCCTAAAAAACCCGAAAACACTTGGCATTCAGGCAGTTCAGCTCCTAACGGACTTATCCAAAAACATATCGAATCGCTTAAAAAACAGCAAGAGCATTATGAGGAATTGAAAGCTCAAGCTGAAGCGATTGATGGGAAGCTCTATCTATATGACAAAGAACTCACAACAAGATTTCGTGAGGCCTTAAAAATGGCTGAAGCAACATACACAAATGGTAATCTTGAACTTATTGTCACGGTTGAAGATAGATATCCCTATCCAAATGAAGAGACTGCTGAATTATTCTGGCACTATATACCATTCGAAGATGCCGCTGTTCCATTACGTTATTTAGCACATAAAACAGAAAAATCAGATATCAGTAAAAAACCTATTTTAGGATTTAAAGACACGGAGTTCCGATAAATGAGCTATTCAAAAAAAATATCCGAAACCCTTCATGATGTGACACCAATTCCACTGATCGATCAGCAGGAATCCCTGTTAGCCACACCAATAGAGAGAAAAAGCTACGAAGCATTACAAAGCTATCTTCCTCTTAACAGCATTGACAATCATCAATGTACTCTTCGTAATTCTCAACGACTTGCCAGAATGTTTGTGCTATTCCCTATATTCATTGGTATATTGCTAGCTTTTCATTACAGTATCATTGACTTTATTGATCAGAAAAAAAATGATGAAGAATATATTCTGCGATGGGTTAAACTTGTTCGTGAAGAATATGGAGAAAGCTTTTATCTACGTAAAGATCTTCCTGATTATATGGAAAGCGCCCGTTTTATTGGTAATGATAACACCGTTTCTTTTTGGAAATATCTTTACTATCGCTACAACTACTATCACGCCAGTACACGAATTTTAATTAAGGATCTTCTTTTCTTTGGATTTTTGCTTGCATATTCTCTCTATTTGATACACAGATGCTTTTTCTGGAAACTGCAAGCACCCATATTTATTGATCGAGAACGGCAACTATTTTTCAGTTGGTATAAAGGCAAAGTCTATGCTGCCCGCTATTCTCAGGTAGGCGTTTCCAATCAAACCGATCCCATGAAAATTATCCATCTGATGGGGTTAGCCATGTATACACTGGATGAAAACAATACACTGGCTCGTCGTGCTTTCCAGATGTGTCTCTCTTATGGTTCTATATTAGGATTCAATACAAAACTACGGCAAGATGAAGCACACGCCTTTATCGTTAAATACCTTATACAAGGCAAAGATGCTGTTGCAGCTACTGATTATAAACGTTTTCCTGCTTTGTTCTTATTCAAGGATAAAAAACCCGCAGATTTTAATGAACAACTTGAGCATATTTTGGCAGAACTAGACAAACGAGATGCCAGAGATAATAGTCAGGAAAATACATAAATAGTCAGATAAATTATGTTACTGCATTTATGATACCTCAACTTTATATCAACCAGCATGTATCCAGCTGGTTGATATTTATGAATTAAATAAAAATTAGAAAATGAAAACAGTTAAAAATGGATAGAAAAATCATGAATGATGTAAAGTGGTACAACATACCAGCCAAGGCTCTGAGTAGAATAACACCAACACCATTTATTGAGCACCAAAAAGAGTTACTTGCTACTCCATTACTAAGTAACAAACTAGGAAAAATGCCCCTATCTATATGTGTTGAAAGCATTGATGGCGATTTATGTGCGATGAAAACGACGGATAGAGATTTCCATTCCTCATTATCATTATTTGGGCCAATGTTATTATTCCTATTTTGGACTATTGCTGTAGTATTATTTACAGAGCAAAAAAAAGAACACCTCCCTGAAATATGGGAGCAAGTTAATTTAGCTCGCCAAAAATATGGAGAAAAAGATTTTTATCTCCAACCACACTACTCCAAAAAAATGGAAATTGTCAGATATGTTAATTATTCGAAAGAAATAACCTTCGATAGATATCTATATTATCGTTATAACGGTTCAGATAATAATATTTTACTTCTCCTGTTGGATTTTCTCATATTTGGAACATTAATATCATTGACTATATTTTTACCCATTTATATTCGTCGTTTTTATAAAAATCCCCCACCATTATTTATTGATAGAAAACGCCAATTATTTTTTAGTTGGCGTAAAGGAAAAGTTTATGCTGCCCATTATTCACAGGTTGGATTTTCTCAATTACGAGTACAGTTACACTCATCAGAAACTAGGGGGTTGATACTATACACTTTGGATAGAAATAACTCACTCAGCAATCGTATATTTTCAATACATATGTATCGTGAAAGAAATTCCTCTTCAAAACAACAAAAGAGGTTTATATTACCTTATGTTTTTATTGTCAATTATCTTCTATATGGTAAATCCCCTGTTTTTGAAGGCGATATCCTACGTACTCCAGTTCCCCGCAAATGCCATGAAGATGAAAAACCTGCCGACTTTGATGAGCAGATAACTCGTATTCTAGCCGCATTAGAAACTCTTTCAGCGACAAGAAAAAATATTCATGCTCCAGAAACATGGCGTCCAGACCCCTCCTTACTCATTGAACAAGAAGAGAAATTACTAAAATTACCAACGAAACCAAAGAATAAACGAGAATTAAAAGCTTTTTCCATGCTCAAAAGTATTAATGATAAGCAATGTGTTTTAATAGGTAGGTCACTGGCTTTACCTCGTATTTTTTTATTTTTACTTTATTTGGCTATTGAAATTCCCATCAGTGGTTGGTACATCAGTACCTTCATTTCACACAAAGAGTGGGAAGAATCTATCATTTTGGAAGAGGTCGAAAAACTTCGTCAAGAATACGGAAAAAATTTTCATCTTAAAAATGATCTGCCAGCTTCATTTTCTCCGGAAAAATATATAGCCGGGCTTGATATAGAAGATAACAACTCCATTCCAATTTGGAATTTTATTTATCATCGATTGCATTATGATGATCTAATTCGTGATAAAGAGTATGACTCTGGAATATTTAATTTATATTATTTTTATTTTTCTGATTATATTATCTATTTTGGACAATTCCTGATTTTTATATTATTAATTCTCCACATTTTATTTTTAATCCCTCAAGACCTCATTATAATAGATCGTGAAAGACAGATCATATTTTCTCCATCCTTAAAACTTAACGTTGCTCGTTATCAGCAAGTTGGTATTTCATATCAACTCACCCCATTGCCTCAGAGCAAACCGGATGGATTAATACTCTATTTTATAAGCAATAAAAATACATTATGCTCTACTAATTTTCGGTTCCATATCACTAAATGTCTTTGGGGAAAGAAAAGACATTCCATACATACTGACATTCAGGCTTTTATTATTAACTACATTATAAAAGGTAAAAAGTCAGTCAGTGAAATTGATTTTAAACGTGGTAGTTCGTTGTTTTGGCGGACAGGAAGACTGTCATTTTATTTTGATGACAAAATAGAGCATATCTTAGCAGAATTAGATAAGAGAAATCACGAAATCCAGGAAAAGAAAACGAGCCATAAAGAAAATGCACTCTCATAAATTAGCTACAGAAATTGAAAACTCACAAAAATGCGATTCCAGTTGTTCCGTTTATAGAACGGGAACCTCTAAAAACTTTTCACAGCCACAAAATTGAGTAAAATGTAGACACAGTATATCTCTGCAAGGTAGCGCCGTCATGATACCGCCTCGTTCTGCTTTAAAAAAAGA
>NZ_CAWQJR010000066.1:0-5705 GCF_963894935.1 Xenorhabdus sp. PB61.4 | reverse complement strand
ATAATGAGATATTTCGATAAACTTTCCCATTTTTGTTAAATAAGAAACCATATTATCTCAATAAATATCATCCAAAAGCGCTCCCTTGTGCGGAAAAACCAAAGTAAACTCCGTGAGATTATTTCTATCTGATTAATTTCATAATATATCCAATGGGTTTGTCATAATATTTAGCAAAATCATGTGCCCACTTAAACGAATACATGGCCTATACTCAATGGGATTTCAATATGTATCGCGTGGGCATCAGAAAAAAATTTCTTCTTTTTGTCATACCATATTATATTTTTGACATTCAGTTCACAATTTGAGCGCATGACTATGACAAACATCGATCTCAACTCAGACATTGGCGAAGGCTTCGGCCCGTGGACTATCGGCGATAATGTGGATGAATCAATTATGGCATTAATCAGCTCAGCCAATATTGCCACCGGTTTTCATGCTGGCGATCCCTGCATTATGCGTAAAACCGTGGAGCTGGCACACCAAAAAGGTGTGTCCATTGGTGCCCATCCCGGGTTCCGCGATCTTGTCGGATTCGGCCGCCGCCATATCAATACCACCCCACAGGAATTAACCAACGATGTGTTATATCAGCTCGGTGCATTACGCGAATTTGCTGCTCTGTATAACCTTCCGCTAAGGCATATAAAACCACATGGTGCCTTATATATGCATCTGGCCCGTGACAGCGATGCTGCGCATTATTTCGTCTCCACGCTGCATAAACATGCTCCTGAACTGGCCATATTCTGCATGCATGGTTCGGCTATCTGGCGTGAGGCAGCCAAACTCGGTCATCCGGTAGTTTGTGAGTTCTATGCTGACCGCGATTACGATCTCAGTGGCTCTATTGTATTTACCCGCCGGGTTGCGCCGCTCGATCCTGAAATAATCGCTGATAAAGTGTTACGAGCCTGTCAGGAGGGTAAAGTCCGTACTGTAGAAGGAGCCGATATTGACGTTGAATTTTCCTCTGTCTGCCTGCACAGCGATACGCCCGGCGCATTCCCACTACTTCAGGCAATAGTCACCCGTTTACAGCAGGCAGGTATCACGATTACACCTCCACAGCCGCATAAATGATTGTATAAAAAGAAGGAGTGCTGATATGTCTGACTCAAATTTACGCTACACCTTCGGCGGCGACGAACATCTTTTTATTGAAATCAGCGAAGCAATGTCTCTGAAAGCATTCTTTCGTAGTATGTCGTTAACAAAAGCGATTAAAAACCTTGCATTACCGGGCATATTCGATATTTGTCTGGCAAATGCATCATGCCAGATACGCTTCAATCCGGATATTCTGCCACCCCTAACATTACTGGAGAAAGTTCAGGCCGTAGCGGAACAAGAAAACATCGGGGAAAAAATCTCTACGCGCATTATCGAAATTCCGGTGCTTTACAATGATCCCTGGACGCATGAAACCCTGATGCGTTTTCGGGAACGTCATCAGGACCCACAATCTACCGATCTGGAATACGCAGCGCGAATCAACGGCTTGCCTGATATTGATGCATTTATTGCCCAGCACAGCGGCGCTCCCTGGTTTGTTTCTATGGTCGGCTTTGTTGCCGGATTACCCTTTATGTACCAGATGGTAGAACAGGAACAACAAATTCAGGTGCCTAAATACCTGATCCCCCGTACGGATACCCCACAACTTTCACTGGGGCACGGCGGGTGCTTCGGCTGCATCTACTCTGTACGGGGTGCCGGGGGTTATCAGCTCTTTGGCGTGACTCCTGCCCCCATTTACGATACCCAGCAACGCCTACCTTATCTTAAAGATTCAATGGTATTTTTCCGCACAGGCGATATCGTTCAGTTCAAGCCCATCAATCGCGATGAATATGATCAGGCTATTTCACAAGTTGAACGAGAAGAGTTTACATTGCGTATTCGTCCTGTTGAATTTGACCTTGCAGCCTTTGAAGCTGATCCACAATCTTGCACAGCAAATTTGCAGGAAGTGCTATATGGCGATTGAGGTGTTATATGTCGATTGAAGTGTTATATGGCATTAAGGTGCTGAAACCGGGGCTGTCAAGCTCAGTACAGGACGCTGGCCGAGAAGGCTATTATCACGTAGGTATTCCGCCTTCCGGTACGCTGGATCGTTTTGGTCTGGCAGTCGCAAATCTGCTGGTAGGGAATGAACCGGATACAGCGGGATTGGAATGTACTCTGATGGGACCGGAACTGCTCTTTGAGCAGGACACCGTTTTTGCTGTCAGCGGGGCACCAATGGGCATACAACTGGATGGGCAGTCAGTTCCCCTTAATACCTGCCTGCTGGCGCAACAAGGGCAGCAACTGAAAATAACCGGCTCATCTTTAGGTGCCCGTAGTTATCTTGCCATTGCAGGTGGTATCGATGTACCTCTGGTACTGGGAAGTCGCTCCACATACAGCCTCGGCTCACTGGGTGGATATCAGGGCCGTCGGTTACAGGCCGGAGATACACTTCCTGTAACGGCGCATTGTGGGCAAGGCCCTGTTGGTCATCACCTGCCGGAAGAGTTTAAACCAGAATTTCATAAACATGCCGAACTTCGTGTGGTTCCCGGTATGTATATTCATCGCCTGACGGCAGAATCCGTTGACAGTTTTTTCAGCGATGAATGGAGGATCAGTTCTGAATCTGATCGCATCGGTTACCGCTTTCTGGATGGGCGTCCACTAAATTTTGTGGAGCGAACACCGCCGTTTGGCGCAGGTTCTGACCCCTCCAATATTGTGGATGCCTGCTACCCTATTGGCTCTATTCAAATTCCCTCGGGGCGTACTCCCATTGTCTTACACCGAGATGCCGTTTCCGGAGGTGGCTACATGACACTGGGCACCGTCGTCAGCAGCGATCTGGATATTCTCGGACAGTTACCTCCCGGTGCCAAAGTAAAATTTACCCAAGTGACATTACAACAAGCGCTGGCTATCCGGCATACGTTTCAGGAAAAACTGCAACGGCTGGTCACCGCACTATCCTAGTACCCCTACAAATTTATGCCATTTTCAGGAGAATAATTGATGAAAAATACAGAGTTGAATCAACGTCGTCTGAATGCTACTCCGCGCGGAGTCGGTGTGCTGAGTGATTACTTCGCGCAAAAGGCGGAAAATGCTACTCTGTGGGATGTGGAAGGTAACGAAATCATCGATTTTGCGGCTGGCATTGCTGTACTGAATACAGGTCATCGTCACCCTGAAATCGTATCCGCAATTGAACAACAACTAAAAGCATTCACCCATACCGCATATCAAATTGTGCCTTATGAAAGCTATGTGACACTGGCAGAACGTATTAATGCGCTGGCACCGATCAACGGCCCGACAAAAACCGCGTTCTTCACTACCGGAGCGGAAGCTGTCGAAAATGCCGTGAAAATCGCCCGCGCCTATACCCGTCGGCCGGGAGTGATTACTTTCAGCGGTGGCTTTCATGGCCGAACTTTTATGGCGATGGCACTCACTGGCAAAGTAGCACCGTATAAAATCGGTTTTGGCCCATTCCCCGGTTCCGTTTACCACGCCAAATATCCGAACGGGCTTCACGGCGTATCAGTCGATCATGCTCTGGCAAGTCTGGAACATATTTTCAAAGCCGATATCGCACCGGATCAGGTAGCCGCCATTATTATTGAGCCAGTACAGGGTGAAGGCGGATTCAACATGGCGCCCACCGAGTTTATGCAGGCGCTACGCACATTGTGCGATGAGCATGGCATTCTGTTAATCGCCGACGAAGTACAAACTGGCTTCGCCCGCACGGGGAAACTGTTTGCGATGGAACACCACAATGTAAAAGCAGACTTGATCACGATGGCGAAAAGTCTGGCGGGAGGGATGCCACTTTCCGGCGTAGCTGGACGTGCAGAAGTGATGGATGCACCGGCACCCGGAGGGCTTGGCGGCACCTATGCGGGCAATCCACTGGCGGTGGCAGCCGCCCATGCAGTACTTAACATCATCGAAAAAGAGCAGTTGTGCGAACGAGCGAATCAGCTTGGTCAGCATCTGGTGGAAATACTGGCACAAGCGCGCACTCAGTGCCCGGCAATCGCCGAAATTCGCGCACTGGGTTCTATGGTTGCAGTGGAATTTAACGATCCACAAACCGGTAAACCCTCGCCAGAATTTACCCGCGAAATACAAACCAGAGCTAAACGCGAAGGGCTGCTATTATTGAGCTGCGGTACTCACGGTAACGTGATCCGTTTCCTCTACCCGCTGACGATACCGGAGGCTCAATTCGGTAAGGCACTGCAAATTCTGTCACATATTCTGAAAAATTAAACCACATAGCCCCGGATGTAGTACCACATCCGGGATTTTCTCTCTCACATTATGTATATCGCCAATGGGTTTCGAGTTTCATCGCACCCGTAAATGAATACAGCCAATAAAGAGGAAATGTAAAAAACAGAGGAATTATCATTTAATTTTTTGTATCAGCACGGGAGTTCATTATCTCTACCACCTGATCCAGCAATGCTGAATTACAGGCCGAAATCAGACTGCCACCAAACATAGCTCTTTTCCGGCTGCCATTCAGTGCACAAAAATCACCACCCGCTTCTTTAATACAGGGCAAAATTGCCGCACTGTCCCACGGTTTCATGATGGTATCAATAGCACAGTGCAACCTTCCGGCTGCAACCATCGTGTGCTGGTAGCAGTCATTAACAAAGACAAAATCACGGGCAGATTTCACTAACCCATCCAGATTATAAGCCACTGTGCCATTTTCCAGATGATAACCGGAACTGTGTATACCGGAAGCTGCAATCACAGCATTGTTAACAGATGTTGGTGAGTTATCCATCACTTTAAGCTGGCGTAACGGCTTACCTTCCACACTCATCCAGCACCCTTCTCCTTGTGAAGCATAAACAACCGTAGAAATTGCCGGAAAACTGATTACCCCAAGTTTTGGCTCGCCATTTTCGACAAAAGCCAGCAACGTACTAAACAAGGGTACACCATACAGAAATGCCCTTGTTCCATCAATGGGATCAATGATCCAGCCTGATTCGAATTTTTCGCTGCCATCCAGCCCAAACTCTTCTCCCATGATAGGAACACCCGGGCTACGTTTTTCCAGTATGTTACGAATCTCTGTTTCCAGCATTAAATCGGTTTGAGTGACAACAGAGCGATCCGGCTTATAGTCAAATTGTCCGGCTCCGTCAAACGCATCCTGAGTCCGTTTTCTGATTGTATTTACTGCTTCAAGGGCAATTTCTAGCATCTTTGTATCACTCCTCAAGGTATCGTTTAACTTCATTTCAGCGTGGCAACGCTATTATGAAAGCCATAATTATGTCTTGTTAAAAACATATTTTACAGAAAAATAAAAATATATTAAGAAAATAAAAAACATAAAAAGAAAGTGAAAGAGGCTTTCACATCATATTCATTTAAAGAAATCATTGCTTTATAATCATTAAATTAAATAAAAAAAATAAATCATCACACTTCCCTGTTTTTTAAAAAAAAGAAAGAAATAAAATTTAAATGCATAATGAGTTACAAAGCACTTTCTCGGCAATATTGACATATTGGTATAAGTGCTATAATTAAAAACACACACAAGAAAATTGTTTTTTTAAATCAAGCAAGGAAAATATTATGAGGCCTAACAATATATTTAAAATTATTGTATTTTTATTAACATACTCAATTGGTTCCGCCTATGC
>NZ_CAWQJR010000065.1:0-6040 GCF_963894935.1 Xenorhabdus sp. PB61.4 | reverse complement strand
AAATATAGGTATTAAAAAATTAATCTCACAACCTCAAGTGAATGAAAGTGAAAAAGACTGGCATCATGCTGTTCTCAGTGATATAGGGTTTCGACTTGATCATGTTGATTTTCCTTGTGTTTTCTCAAAGAGAGCATTTAAAAAAAAGTTATTAAAATTTATCTTTGTAGAGAATGCAAAGAAGAGTGGCATTCAGCATTTAGCTGAAGGGCTTAAAGATTATGTTGCACTTTCGCAGAATTGGAATGGCGATTTAAATACCGCATACCCGCTGATTGTTGCGTTCTCACAAGAAGCAATAAGAGTTCAGTCTATTAGTGATTATCACGCTTTTGGCTGGGAAGTTTTGCAGAAATTACATGAAATAGATCCCGAACCCTGGCCGGAAGGTATTAATAAAAATCCTGATTCTTCAGCCTGGTGCATGTGTTTTAACGGTATGCAGCTATTCTGCAATATGAGCAGTCCGGCGAACCGGTCACGTAGGAGCAGGAATCTTGGTGAGCATTTTATTATGGTCATCAACCCACGTGAGCGTTTCGATATCGTCGCCGGTAATACTCCGGATGGTCGTAAGATCCGTGAAAATATCCGTAATCGCATTGATAAATATGATGATATTCCCCGTTCTTTGCAGCTTGGCTCTTATGGTACAGAAGCACTTGAATGGCTGCAGTATGGCCTTCTGGATGAAAATGTGAAGAGAGAGGGCAAGTGCCCGTTTATGTTCAGGAAAAAATGAAGCCAGCATTAGTTTTTATGAGTTATGACCGAAGGTTAACCTGAAATTTTTATTGATAATAATGAAAAGGAAACTGTTCCATGATTGATCTTATCGTTTCTCAGGGTCGCATAGCTGATAGGGCAGCACGCATGATAGAAGGCGCTGCTCGTACCGCTGAGGCGTTAAAAAAACACTATGGTATTCAGGGGCATTTTATTGGAAAGAGCGCGCCTCCTGAGAACGATGACTGGAGTGTTAGTCTTCCTCAAGCCCGTGAAACGCTTGTTGAATTGCGTCAGGCAATTGAAGCGAGTATTAAGGGAAAAAACCGGACGTTTATGCTCGCTAATACCTGTTCTGCGAGTCTTGCTTCATTACCTGTTGTCGCGCGGGAGCATCCGGAAGCGGTAGTGCTTTGGATTGATGCACATGGTGATTTCAACACACCGGAGACAACAGAATCAGGTTACCTCGGTGGTATGGTACTTGCTGCTGCCTGCGGCCTCTGGGATAGCGGGCACGGTTCTGGTTTACGTCCTGAACAAATTATTCTGGTTGGTGCCCGTGATATAGATCCACCTGAGCGTGAAATTTTGCAAAAGCAGGGTGTTCGGATAATTCCACCAGCAGAGGCAACACCTGAAAATATTCTGAAAGCTGTTAATGGCGCGCCGGTCTGGATCCATATCGACTGGGATGTTCTTGAGCCAGGTTTTTTACCGGCGGATTATTCAGTGCCGGATGGTATGTTGCCATCGCAAATTCAGGCAATATTTGAAGCAATGCCTTTGGAACAGCTTTTGGGAGTCGAACTGGCTGAGTTTAATGCTTCAACTGATGAAGAAAAGAACGAAAAAGCACTTTCAATTATTCTCGATATTGTTGCTCCTGTATTTGAAACAGCAGCAAAAGTGAAATAACAGGAGAACAATTTTCTTATGCCTCTCTACAACAGTATTCTTGAGACAATTGGCCGTACGCCTATCGTTAAATTAAATCGTATGGCTCCCGACCATGCCACGATATATGTGAAGGTGGAGTCTTTCAATCCCGGCGGTTCGGTAAAGGACAGGCTTGCTCTTTCCGTTATCCTTGATGCAGAAGCAAAAGGGCTACTGAAACCCGGCGACACAATTTGTGAATGTACTTCCGGTAATGTCGGCATTGCCTTAGCAATGGTGGCTGCTGCCCGTGGCTACAAATTCGTGGCGGTGATGTCGGATAGTTATTCGGTAGAACGCCGTAAATTAATACGTATGTATGGCGGAAAAGTTATTCTCTCCCCCGGTCATGAAGGAAGTAGTGGTGGAAACCGTCTGGCCGATAAGCTTGCGGCAAAACATGGCTGGTTTCGTGCTAATCAATTCCAAAACCCTGCCAATCCGGCTTATCACCGTGAAACAACAGCAGCAGAAATTCTCAGTGATTTTGCCGGAAAACGGCTGGATTATTTTGTCACGGGTTTTGGTACCAGCGGTACTCTGACCGGAGTTGGTCAGATGTTAAAACTGGCACGGCCTGACGTAAATATTATTGCTACTGAACCTGAAAATGCCGCTGTGCTGGCGGGTAATTCGTGGAATTTACATCAAATTCAGGGTCTGGCACCTGACTTTATCCCTGACATACTCGATAAAAGCGTTATTGATAAGTTACTGACCGTGGATGAGATATCGGCGCGTGATACAGCCCGTCGCCTCGCCAGGGAAGAAGGCATATTTGTGGGTATTTCCGCAGGGGCGACTTTGGCAACAGCGCTTCGTGTTGCTGAAAGTGCACCAGAAAATTCGGTATTACTCGCAATGCTGCCTGATACGGGGGAACGTTATCTTTCCACGTTTTTGTTCGAAGGGATGAATGAAGGGTCAGATGATGAGTGGCTGTCATCTCTGTAATCATTTTTGAGGACATTTGCTCTGATGGAAATTGCTTAATGAATACAGTTGCATTGATTACCGATGAAGCCAGCTTGCCAGAAGATTATGATATGCCGTTGTTACTCGATGCTTGTCGCACTATCGGGCTGAGCACTGAGATATGTTCATGGCAGGACCAGTCTATTGATTGGTCACGTTTTGATGCGGTGCTTTTGCGTTCTCCGTGGAGCTACGTCGATCATTTACCTGAATTTCTGGTCTGGTGTGAACGTATTAGTGTTTTAACAGAACTGCTGAATCCCTTGCCAGTAGTACGCTGGAATCTTGATAAGTTTTATCTGGCTGATCTCGCGGCGCACGGTGTGCCGGTTGTACCTAGCAAGTTTATTAGCCCCGGCATGAATATCTTACAGAATCTGCGGGCATTTCTTGCTGAGCATACGGAATCTGACGAAATTGTGATAAAGCCTACTGTAGGAGCTTATTCGAAGGATATTCAGCGCTATAAACGGCAGCAGGAGGATAAGGCTGTCGAGCACATCACTTATCTGATAGAAAAAGGTTGTCACGTAATATTGCAGCCTTATCTGGTGTCAATCGATAGTGAGGGCGAGACTGACCTGACCTACTTCGACGGTGTTTATAGCCATGCTATCCGTAAAGGTGCTTTGCTTATGTCTGATGGCACAGTGAATTTCCCATTACAGGAATTTCGCAAGGCGCGAGTGGCAGATGAAAATGAACGTGCAGTTGCTTCACTTGCCCTTGATACCGCTGTTCGGCATATGGGGCTTGATCATGCTTTGCTTTACGGACGTGTGGATCTTGTGCGGGGTAATGATGGTAAGCCGATTGTACTGGAAATAGAAATATGTGAGCCTTCGCTGAACCTGCCCTTTGCTGAGGGTGGTGCGATGCGATTCGCACAGGCTCTGGCTGACAGACTGATAAAATATTCTGCTTAACGGAATAATACCCCTGAGAAGTAAAAGTTTGCTTCTCAGGGGTACAAATTTAGCCCTGATAATCCAGATAACTGAATAAGGCTGCAAGTTTATGGTTGGCCTCTTGTTTATCAAAAGGCTCTAGTGGCTGATGCGGATCCAGTCCCAGTAATTCTAGGTATTCTGCTTCTTCTTCCGTCAGCAGTTTCTTTTTTCTCAACTTGAGTACATTGTTCCACTGCCAGATACCGCCGGAGTCTTCAACCGGGCATGTCCCGTTTCCTGCGGTGACTTTAGGTTGAATGATGTCTTTTTCCAGAACTTTTTCTACTGTGATCTGATGATCCCAGCAGTCACCAAAGTCATATTGGTAGTAAAGCTCACTCCCGACATCACGTAAAAATAGACCGAGACAGACCTGATCATAATTTTCTTCCGGAATTGTTATTCCGCCGACCTCAAAACAGAACAGGTGTGCATCTTCCCATCCCATAGCAGCCTGTATCACATCATGCACTTCACTCAGCGTCATCTGGTTACTGAGATGAACGCGGCGCCAGACTGCTGGGCTTGCTTCATCTAAGCTGATTTTAACAACCAGCCCCTGAGGGAGTATTGAGTCTGAGGTGTCCGTCAGCCCCATAGCAAAGAGCTGGAAACTGGCTTCTGACAGGTTGTCGAATAAGCCAAACCTTTTACGATTGATGGCAGGGTCGTAAAGCGCGTGAGCCAAATCCAGATATTCATTGGTCAGGCAGCGTTCTTCTGATGAGAGCTTATATTTCTCGATAGCAGCCGAGTAGGTCAGTCGTCCGGCAAAGATGTCTTTGTTGGCATAATAGTAGAGTTTCAGTAAATCTCTGGGTTTTTTCGCTTTCAGTAGATACTCTTCGGGTGGCAGCCAAGTCATCATAAGCGATGATTGCACATTGTGACCGTAATTGGCGTAACCGAGACGGCTGTTTTCCTGTCGCTTAGGATTGACCTCATAACTCAGTTTCTGGCTCCATTGCTCAAGATCAAACGCTTCTGGCTGCGTCCAGTCGATGGGCAGTTGGGCTATCCAATACAGTGAATAGAGGTCGAGTGGTGTGTTCTTATTTTGCTGAACGGAAAGGATCCAGGGCAATATCTGTTTTAGCCAGTCCGGAGAAACCGGAGTGAAGTTGATATCGCTGCTTAACTGTTCTAACAACTCAGGAATGGGTTGGTCAGGATCAATATTCAGCATGCTCTCTCTGATACCTGATTTAAAATCGAGCATCATACTTAGCTGATATTCTTGATTATTCAGCATGACTTTCATCATCATACTGGCACAGTCATTGCCATCCACCTCAGAAGCGTATATTTCATATATTTCAGCGGCTGCCCGTGCTTTATGGTGTGCCATAGCGCGTTTTTTCCATCGCTTCATATAGGGTTTAACTGAAGGATGTCGGTTGAAGTGGGCACACAGGTTCACAAGCTGCAAATAGGATAAATTTTTCCACGCCGAAGAAGGGCATTGATCCAGCATTTCGGCACTGGCAAGCGCAACAGATTCTTCAAAATATTGCGTCAGCAGAAGCAAAGCATCAATACCCCATGGATATTGAACGACTTCCGTCAGAATATAAGGCAGTACTTCAGGTGGTGCGACAGAAAAACCACTTTCAAAAACCTCAATGAATTCGATACTGGATTTCAGGTTAAACTCGTTAATCAGTTGCCTGATTTTCTGCGGTTTTTGAGGGAAAGGGGTAACATTAGTCTCATCAGGATACTCAGATTTCTGCATCAACTGTGCAAGGTCCGTCCTGATATGAAACTGATATTGCTTCAGGATTGAGACACATAACAGGACATTCTTGTGATTAAGCTCGAAGTTTTCTTTGCAATACTCCAAAACCAATCCAACAGCCTGCTCAAATTGTTCTTTGGTTCCCTTCGGGGAATGAATCGCGACTAACTCTAGTTCCGCGATAGCAACATCAAGCCAGTCTTTAACGGCACCCCTGATATCATCCATCGTTTCTTCAGGGAGTGTTATCACCAGAGTGATCAACATAAAGACATTCTCTGGCTCGGAAAACCAACGTGTTTGCTGAGGGGTTAGCTGCTGTTTCTGCTCAGGCTTTTTGGCGTATTCTTCTATTGCAGAGGATAATATTTCAGGTGTTATTTTCATCACTAAGCTCTTTAACTATTGAGGGGTGAACTAAAAGAGTGATCATGATTACTGTCAAATCCACCCTTCTGTTTTTTATGAACATGAATAATCTAGATTGTAAACTCAGAATCAGCGGAATTTCATGCTGATGATACCTGTTATTGTTGTCTTGATCGCGCATTTATTCAGTGAATGGATAAGCTGGTAGCTGATTATTATTAACTTATTGATCACGCGATGCTCGACTTTAACATCCTATAACGTTGGCTTGCTGAAGCCAGTCGCGTTGACTTTTACCTTGTTTAAAATTGGCAAAAATACCCAACGTGTGAGAAAGCAGTTT
>NZ_CAWQJR010000064.1:0-6262 GCF_963894935.1 Xenorhabdus sp. PB61.4 | reverse complement strand
CTCTTGTCATAACAAGAGAGGATTAATAAATGACATAAATATTATCTATGTTTACAATATTCTGCTGATCAGGCGGTCAACACGGATACGACGTAAACGGCGTATTAATTTGCGAACCTTAACGGGATAGAGCTGTATACTATCCAGTTCCTGATAACTGGTAATAACCGTTGTATGAGTGCGAATAGAATCCAGCTCTAAAGAGCGCTGTTCTTGCATTTCTTTATGTGGATCGTGAATAAGAATAGCATTTTCTAAATCCAGTCCCCACGCACGTGGATTGAGATTATTACCGGTGATCAACTGCCATTTGTTATCGACCCAGATGCCTTTTAAGTGATAGCTATTATCTTCATCTTTCCACAGTCGGATAGTCAGTTGCTGGCTATCGATAAAGTGCTGCAATCGACTAGTGAAACGACGCAGGTTAATCTCATAGAGATAAGGCAACGCTCCGATAATCTTGAATGGCTCTTCGGGCGGGATATAAAAATCATTAGCTGTTTTGTCGCCAATGATAATTTCAATCTGTTTTCCTTGTCGCAACAACCTTGAGATAGAACGCACCAGTACTGCCGGTAAATTAAAGTAAGGAGTACAGATGACTAACTTTTCTTCAGTGCTGGCGATCAGATGGCAGATAGTTTTATTCAGCGGATTTTTTTTGCCTAATCCAACAAGCGGAGTGACTGCCAGCTCTTCATTTGAAGCCTGATTTTCAACATGATACGTCGCACTGCGTAAGTGGCCCCGAAATTGTCGGATAAAATTCTTTATTTCAAGGCTGCGAGGGCGGTTTGGGCAGGCCAGATTATTGACTGCTTTGTCAGAAATAATGCTGTCATCTATATACTGCTTCATGATGGCTGAGAGCTTCGCATTATGCAATAAATGATAACGATCATAACGATATTTTTCATGACGGTGCAGATAGACATTATTAATGCTGGCACCACTGTAAATCACAGTGTCGTCAAAGATAAAACCCTTTAAATGTAAGACACCTAGCGCCTCACGGGTATTGACGGGAACACCAAGAATGGAGATATGGGCATTCGGGTATTTTTCAGCCATAGAGCAATACCAGTCTGCATTTGTTGCGGCTGCTTGTGCGCCAATACGACCACGTTGCGCGCGATGCCAGTCGACCAGAATTTTGATATCCAGTTCAGGGCGTTTTTGCTTGGCTTCATATAACGCAGTTAAAATATCTTGACCGGCATCGTCATGTTCTAAATATAATGCGGCGATATAAATATGCTTTTTGGCGCCTGCAATACATTCCAACAGTGTGCTGCGAAACTCTTCGGATTGATAAAGGGTTTCAATATTAGCAACTGACTGTGGTAATTTAGGCAGTTGTGCAAGGTGTTGTTGGTGTTTTGCTTGTTTAAATTTAGACAACATCACAGTGCGATTTTTCTCTTAGTTTGGATGGTTATAATCCCATCGTAAATTTGTGAATCAAAATGATCTGGCGATGATACCACTAGTTTTGTCAATTGTGGCTAAAGTTTTAAAACAAGATTAACGATACCTTCTTCTAACTGGATATCGATGGTAAATCCCAGTTTCTTAGCCAGCCTGATCATATTGCGGTTTTCTGGCATTGTTATCGCAGTTAAGACCTGAATGCCATGTTCTTTGGCGTAATGAATGAGTTTAGCCATAAGTTGAGATCCTAACGTGATTCCTTTCAGATCCGATCGCACCAATACAGCAAATTCTGCTTCGATATTATCGGGATCAGCCATCGCACGTGCGACACCGATAATCTCTGGTTTTGTTGTCGGATAACGTATTGCGACAAAAGCCATCTCACGGTCATAGTCAATCTGAGTCATATTAGCGAGATCATCATGAGTAAATTCATTGATCTCACTGAAATAACGATAATAAAGATCTTCTTTTGTTACCTGCTCAATGAATTCTTTTAATAGCGGTTCATCTTCCGGCAAAATCGGGCGCAGCAAACAGGCAAAATCATCTTTGATATAGATAGTTTCTTCCAGTTCATTAGGATAAGGCCGAATTGCCAGTCGATTCCGCGGATCGTCAGTGATTGGGGTTAATTCCATTGTGACATCCAGGAGTGTAAATTCACTGCCCGATGCCAGTAATGGATGAATATTCAGACGGGTGATTTGGGGGCAATCGATTAGTAAATTAGAGACTCGCACCAGCAGCTGGCTAAGTGAGGGAATATCGAGAGGCTGCAATGATGCTCCGGATTTTATTTTACCGCTCTTAATCGCCTGAATGACCAGATAACGGGCCAAAGCCATATTAAGCGGTGGCAGAGCAACAGCCGCCTGAGTTTCATTAACCCAGTCTATCCCGCCTTCTCCAAGCATAATTAAAGGACCAAAAACTTCATCCTGTTCAATGGCAATTCTCAGCTCCTGTGCACCGGCACGGTTTGCCATATTCTGCACCAATAAACCCTCAATTCTGGCTTGCGGAAAATTCTGTTTTACACGTTCAACAATGGCCTGAGCAGCGGTTTTCACTTCTTTTGCAGTACGAAGATAAAGCATGACACCCTGTACTTCTGATTTATGAGGAATATCAGGTGAGCGAAGTTTCAGCGCCACAGGATAACCAATTTTTTCTGCGATACTGACCGCATCGTCACTGGAGTGAGCAATCCATGTCGGCAATGTATTCAGCCCATAGGCTTCAAGAATAGAATGGACTTCATGAGTATCTAACTGAGTATTACCCTTATTAAGAGCCTGTTGAATGCAATCATGGGCGTGGGCCGTATTTGAAGTAATACCAATTGGCAGGGCCGGTGTTTCTTTGAGTTGTTTCTGATTACGACGATACTCCACCATATGCATAAATGCGGTGACCGCTCCTTCAGGGGTGCGATAGGTTGGGATCCCGGCTTCGCTGAATAACCGCCTGACTTCCTGCGAAGAATATTCCCCGCACCAATTCGTGAATATTGTCAGCCATTTTCCACGGGGATGTTCTTTGATAGTCCGAATAACGTTTACGGCTGTTTGCATACTGTCGGAAATTGCACAGGGAGAATGAATCAACAATAAGGCATCATAGCTACGGCTATCTAGCAGTATTTTCAGTGCGTCAATATATTGTGCAGTTGACGAAGCGTCACCGAGATCCAGAGGGTTTTGTAAGATTTGTACGTCCGGTAGTACGCTGACCAATTTAGCAATAGTTTCTTCCTCTAAGTCAGCTAATTTACCGGTTCTTCTGATTAGTTCATCCAGTGCCATAGCGGCCGGAGCCGTGCCATTACTGACAATTAACAGGCGTTCTCCGCGTAGTGGACGCATAAAGCTCAGTGTTTCGACGGCGGAAAACATTTCATGCGTATCCTGTACGCGTAACAATCCGGCTCTTTGAATTGCGGCATCATAAGCGGCATCAAAATTTTGCTGTTCTCCCAGTAACTGCTGCGCTTTACGGGTACGGCAGCTTTTGACTACCAGAATTGGCTTATTGCGTGATGCACTGCGTGAAGCGGAAAGGAAGCGGCGGGCATCGCTAATATGTTCCAGATGCAGGAGGATTGCACTGGTTTTACTATCTCGCGCTAAAAAATCCAGTAGATCATCAATATCAATATCAACGCTATCTCCCAGTGCAATAAAATACGAAAAACCGATATTGCGATGGTTTGCCCAGTCCAGAATCGTGTTGGATATTGCGGCTGATTGTGAAATAAAAGCCAGTTTTCCCTTTAGAATAGGAATGGGTGAGAAACTGGCATTCAGCCCGATCCACGGAGCCAGAATACCGAGGCTGTTAGGCCCAAGGATGCGGATATGATGTTTCTGGCTGTATTGCTTCAGTTCAGCAAACTGGGAGGGATGGGATGAGAGAATGATAACCGTTGTACATCCCAGCTCCGTCAGTTGGGCTAATAATGATAAGTTACGGCTGTGATGAGTACAAATAACCGCCAAATCGGGTGTTAAAGGTAG
Organism: Xenorhabdus sp. PB61.4; assembly: GCF_963894935.1. Lineage (NCBI taxonomy): Bacteria > Pseudomonadati > Pseudomonadota > Gammaproteobacteria > Enterobacterales > Morganellaceae > Xenorhabdus > Xenorhabdus sp. PB61.4. Next base: position 2,306 of record NZ_CAWQJR010000064.1, on the reverse strand, counting down.
CTTGTCGACAGAAGGATAAGCCAGCACACCGAGAACAGAACTTTTATTGGGAGTGACGGGAAGGATCGGGCCGGTAAAATTTCCTGCTAACAAATTCCGCATCAGGAGCGAACTGGCTTTTTCTGGTTTCTCGGAAGCTCCGATAACGGCAATGGATTTGGGATGTAGTAGGGCTTCAAGTCCACGCTGGCTCATTTTTCGCTCCTTGTTAAGATCACGTCAATAAACAATCATCATTAGTTAAGCAATTACCATGAATAACTTTAGCCGTGATCGACAGGAATTACTGTGATTTATACCGCTGGATGATTTGATTTCCCAGCCAGATACTGTTCCCGAAAATGATTGAAATGGTTCAATAATTGTTGGGATGCTTCAAAATCATTGGCTAACTCTAACGCAGCGGCAGCGACCTCAGCAGTACAGTGTTGCTCTTCCCTTGATGGCATTCGCAGTAAATAGTCGATTTTGGCAATGCTATTGATTGATAACAAAGGAATATCATCCAGATACGGGCTTTTGCGAAACATTTTTCTTGCTTCAGGCCAGGTGCCATCCAATATAATGAATAGCGGCGCTTTTTGCGTGTCTGGCAGTTGCTGATACACAGTTCGCGATGGTGTGGCGTAACTATCAGGAAAAATCAGATAAGGCTGTCGGCTCGGATCACGCAGTACATCAAGCATTCTTTGATCAGGCTCAGTCCTTGACCATAGAAAAGCCTGTGTATCAGGCAGAACATCTGCAATTAACTTTCCTGTATTACTAGGCTTCATTGGCTCAGTATCAAACATAATAAGGCAAAAACGGCTGTCAGCTTTTGCGGGTGAAATATTTTCACACAGACATCTTTTTTGGGGTAATAAACAGTACGTACAACGTTTAACCCGACAGCCTCTTGCTTGAAAAGGGCGGGTAGAACGCGCAAGACGGTGTTGGCGAAGCTGATAAACGGCGTTGTTATTTCTCATTTAAGAACTCAGAAATGCTCATGTACAAAGTCAGAAGAAAATTGACGGATATTTTAATTGATTGTCGTTGCCAGAGGTAGCTTCGGAAGCGAACATCGGGTAATCTGCGCGCCATAGAGAAGTTGGAGAAATAGATGAACGATTCCTATAGTGGTAAGAGTGGCAAAGTCAAAGTAATGTATGTCCGTAATGAGGGCAGCAATGACAGCCGTAATAATAACGATCGTCGTAACAACAATGATCGCCGTAACAGCAATGATCGTCATAACAACAATAAACGCCCGTCAGGTAAAGGACGCGAGCAGGGCGGCAGACGTTACGACAATGATCGTCCTGAGCAACCAAAAGAGCGTTCTCCATGGAGAACAGTTTCCCGCTCGCCAGATGAAGAGTCAAAACCGGATCATGGCGGCATTAGTGGCAGAAGCCATATCGATCCTGAACAACTGCGTCGTCAGAGACTGGAAGAGACCCGGATCTATGGCGAAAATGCTTGTCAGGCAATGTTCCAGAATCGCCCGGATGCAATTGTGAGAGCATGGTTTGTTCAGTCAGTAACCCCTCGTTTTCGTGATGCTCTGAAATGGATGGCAGCAAACCGTAAGGCTTACCATGTAGTGGATGATGAGGAATTAGTAAAAGCATCCGGTACGGAGCATCATGGCGGCGTTTGTTTTCTGATTAAAAAACGTAACGGCCTGAATGCTGAAACTTATCTGCAACAGGCTCCGGCAAAAGATTGCGTACTGGCGTTAGAAAATGTCGGTAATCCACATAACCTCGGCGCAATTATGCGTAGCTGTGCTCATTTTGGCGTACAGGGTGTGATATTGCAGGATACGACAATGCTGGAATCCGGTGCGGCAGTCCGTACTGCGGAAGGTGGTGCTGAACACGTTAAAGGTATTGATGCAGATGGTTTTACTGCCGCGCTGAGCCAATTCCGTGATGCAGGTTATACCATTGTGACTACATCAAGTCATAAAGGGAGCACAAAACTGGCAGAAGCTAAACTTCCTGAAAAAATGGTTCTGGTACTGGGGCAGGAAGGTGACGGCCTGAGTGACAGCGTCTGGGAAGATGGTGATATCCGTCTCTCGATTGGTGGTACTGGTCGGGTCGAAAGCCTGAACGTTTCTGTCGCAACAGGGGTTATGCTGGCGGAATGGTGGCGTCAGAATAAAATCTGATTGTTAATAAAGAATATTATTTCTTTTATAAATAAGGCTCTGAATTTTCAATCAGAGCCTTATTCTTTTGAAAAAATAAATAATTCACCACAATTAAATTTAATAAATAATATCAACCGTAATAATTTGGTTTTAATATCACGAA
>NZ_CAWQJR010000063.1:0-6318 GCF_963894935.1 Xenorhabdus sp. PB61.4 | reverse complement strand
ACCCTATATTGTCTCATATTTTAAAATTACCACGCTATTTAAAATAATATACATATCATTCACTATTTGAGTGCCATAACTTTATTTATAACAAACCAATATGGGATTCGATGGATTAATACAAGTGCAATAGGCGGATTTTTTAGAAGTTGAGTCGCACATTGAAAGATGTGTTATAAATTATATCTTATTGGTGATATTTTTATCAAAAACACTAAAATCACCTTATGATCTAGATCATAAAATAATGCTGAAACCACCAAATCAATTACATTAAACAACAGCCTGAAAAAATTGCATTTATTAATTAAATGCATTATTTTAAATTTTTATTTATTATCTGACCATTTGCCCTAATAAACAAATTAATTAGTCAACAAACTCAACAATAATAACATGGGATAAAAAATAGACATGATGCATAATCACAACCTCACATTAGAGAATTATCTTAATTCATCTCATACAGTATCGCTTAATTTTACCCAAGCACGACCATTCAATTTAGTTACACACTGATTTAGTGGATGACAAATGAACAATTCAACAATAAAACAGATTTTATTCACACTTTTATACCGTTCACGCTGGATACTTGTCATCGCTACCTCTGCCAGTATTGCCAATGGCATGTTCAGTGTTTCATTGGTCACATTGCTCAACAAGGCATTGATAACCTCCAGCGATAACTATTCCTCACTCGCTTGGTACTTCAGTATTCTGGTTATATTGGCGATAGCCTGCCGCATACTCGGTGACGTGCTTTTCACTAAATTGAGCCAGAATACGATGGCGAAAATGCGAGAAATCATCTCAGAACGCATTGCCTGTGCATCCTTCCGTCAGATAGAGGTGCTTGGTACTTCCCGTGGTCAATCCGTCATTACCGATGATACAACTAATGTGTCAATGCTGTTCTTGATTTTGCCTAATATTTTAATGCAAGGTTCAATTGTACTAGGTTGCTTAGGTTATCTGGCTTGGTTGTCCTGGTCCGTGTTCTTCTTAGCATTGACCGTAATCGTCGCGGGCTCACTTGGCTACAGTCTTGGCATAAGTAGAGCAATTACCTCATTTAATATAGCAGGTAAAGCACAAGATCGCTTATTTAACCATTTCAATGCATTATTCTCTGGAGCAAAAGAATTAAGATTACATTCTTTACGCGCTCAAACTTTCTTCACTCATTCACTCAGCAGTGAAATTGATAACGTACGTCAGAATCGTACCCGAGCATTCAGTGTTTACGCCTTCGGCACTAGTTGGATCCTCTTCTTATTTTATATATTTCTAGGCGCGGTGATATTTTCCTCGGCTGTGATACCCGGTATCGAAACAACGACTGTAGCGAGTTATTTAATTATCTTTCTATTTATGCTGATGCCATTAGATGGAGTGCTGAATAGTATCCCAACACTGGATGCAGCTCGTGTATCACTGAATCGCATCGGAACTGTGTTTACTGAGCTGGATGAGCAAGAATACACGATGCAACAAACCTCTATTAGCGAATTCGGTGAAATTAACTCTCTATCTCTGTCTAACCTTACCCACAGTTATTATCAAGAAAGAGAAGATGAAATATTCCGACTCGGTCCGCTTGATATGGAACTCAAAAGGGGAGAAATCACCTTTCTAATAGGTGGTAATGGTAGTGGTAAAACAACACTCGCCAAGCTGTTAGTCGGTCTCTATGCTCCGGAAAGTGGCACAATTTCTGTTGATGGACATATTATCACTGATAGCAACAGAGCAAACTATCGTCAATTATTCTCAGCGATCTTTTCCGATTTCCATCTCTTCGAATCACTGGTGGGCCTGAATAATGCGGATTCTACATTGGATGCACGTGCTAATGAATTACTTTCTAAACTTCATTTAGAACATAAAGTAAAAGTTGAGAATGGTTGTTTCTCAACTCGCGATTTGTCTTTAGGGCAAAGGAAACGCCTCGCCCTAGTGGTCGCTTATTTGGAAGACCGCCCATTCTATCTGTTCGATGAATGGGCGGCAGATCAGGATCCTCTGTTTAAGAAAGTGTTTTATCAAGAACTACTGCCTGAATTAGCAGCACGTGGTAAAGCAATACTGGCAATCACACATGATGATCGTTTTTTCCACTTGGCTGACCACTGTATCAAACTGGAGAATGGTCGGTTTCTTGCCAAGCATGACTGAGTGGTAATATTCACAATTAACTTGGGGTCCAGGGTGAGTAGACCTATCCGGTCACCCAGGTAGGTCCCTCCGCAGAACCGGACTTGCAGAATTACCGCATCCGGCTCCCGACAGATCCGTGTCCCCACACATATTCAGCAAGAATTGAACATTGAATGGGTTTTCCATCGCGATGGATAACCCAGCATCTTCAGGATCAGTTCCAATTGTTTCCACGTCAGGCGGCGACGGCCACCTTTCCGGTTGAACCATCTGAAAATTATTCGCCGGCTTTGATGGATAAACTGCTTAACTCGTCTCCGGTTATCAGAGATACCGTGATAATTTATCCAGCCTCTGACTACCCTGATGACGATATTCAGGATGAGCCTTTGATAGAAACGTTTTGCCTCTCTGGGATACTGAAAGGTAAATACCATGTCATCAGCGTACCTTACCATCTCTGCACGCCCGTGAATATGTGAACGGCTGATTTCATCAAACCATTCATCTATCACATGATGCAGGTAGATATTGGCGAGCACAGGCGACAAGATTGAACCTAATGCACAGTAAAGATAAATGCGCAGTCATGCCAGATTGGGGGCATGGGATCAGGCCATACACCACAAAGAGTAAGCATAATAAATTGAGACATATTCAAATCTGACCAGAATGATTAGGTGGTGCTCCCAAAAATTATATTTTATCTGGAGATTTGAACATGAAAAAATTACCAATCAGAGTGCTTGTCCGCCTGCTTGAGCAGGAACTCATTCGTATGGGATATAAGGAGGCTACCCTCAATTACTATCGCGAACACTGGAAAAGGATCATTGCGTATTTTGACGCTCATGATGTGCGCGCTTTCTCCGAACTCACCGCGATGCAATATGTAGACAAGAAATGCGACTTTTTTGCCAAAGAAAAAGCCGGATTACTGACACAAAGTAATCTCTATCTGTTTCGGATTGTACGAATGATGGGTAATTTCCAGCAACATGGCACTGTACTGCGCCGGTATCATCGTAGCCTTTCCAGAATAAATAGCCCTGAACATACCGCCCTGTTGAGCCTGTTCGGGCAACACTGCAAAAATTGCGGCTACGCGGTTTCTACGACTAAAGGTTACGGCAGAACCGCTGAAAACTTTGTCTCTTTCACCGAATCGCACAACATGAGCCCTGAAAATCTGACAGCAGAGGATCTCACTGCTTTTGTCAAAACACTGATGGGTTACAGCTACAAGATGGTTGAGTTCGTGCTCTGCGGACTCCGGTGTTTTCTTCGGTTTCTTTATAACGAAAAGAGAATTGCCACAGATTTCTCGGATTCGCTTTCCTGTATGCAGGCACGTAAGCAAACCCAAATACCCTCTGTCTGGAAAAAAGACGATCTGCTCAGGTTACTGGCCGCGATTGATCGCGGTAACCCCTCAGGAAAGCGGGATTATGCCATCATTTTATTAGTCACACGCCTGGGACTGCGTTGTATCGATGTAAAGCATCTGACATTTTCAAATTTTAACTGGACTGAAAACTACCTGGAATTATCACAATCCAAAACCAAAAGGCCGATACGCCTGCCACTTTTAAAAGATGTGGGCTGGGCTGTCATTGATTATCTTCAGAACGGCCGCCCTGTCAGTGATTCACCCTGTGTATTTTTACGACATATTGCCCCCATAACGCCTTTTTTTGATGAAGATCATCTGCACCAGATGATCGTTAAACACATGCGCGTGGCAAAATTGCCTGTGTCTGAAGAGAAAAAAGTGGGAATGCACTCCCTTCGTCACACGCTGGCTACCACGTTGATGGAACAACAGGCACCTGTCGAAGAAATCGCGGATATACTGGGTCATCAAAGTACCCGGTCCACATCAATATATCTGAAAAGCAGCCTGAAACTGCTCTGTGAATGTGCGCTTAGTCCGGAGGTAGAATAATGGGCTATTCATCTGCTTTCGCACCGCACATCATTGGATTGATCCAACAGAAGCGGGCTTTAGGGTGCAAATATGATTCCCAGCCAGGCATTCTCCGGCGCTTTGATACCTTCTGCAAGGAATGCCATCCGGGTGAAGTTACGATAACCCGGGAGCTCATGCTGGCGTGGACGGTTCAGCGCCCCGGAGAGCATCCGGCCACTTTGCAAGGGCGTATTACGCCTGTTCAGGAACTGGCAAAATATATGGTGAGGCTGGGGGGTGACGCATTCTGCCTGCCAAAAGGCATGATGCCACGGATCCCACGATACATGCCGCACATATACTCAAATAACGAACTGAAGCAGATTTTCATACAGACTGACCATTGCCATTATTGCTCCGGTGTGCCATATCGTCATCTTGTGATGCCAGTATTCTTCCGTCTGCTTTATAGCTGCGGATTACGACTTACAGAAGCACGGTTGCTGAAAGTTGAGGACGTTGAATTAAATGAAGGTGTCATTACCGTGATGAACGCAAAGCTGGATAAACATCGCCAGCTTCCTATCTCACCTGAAATGCTGGAGCGTCTGAAAGCTTACCGGCAAAGCATCCACTTATTATCCGGTCCGAAAGACTGCTTCTTCCTGGGGCGGGATTCAAAGCCGATGACAATAGGCAATGTGGAGAAAAATCTCCGAAAATTTCTCTGGAAAGCCGGTATATCTCATGGCGGGCGAGGTAAAGGACCACGCGTGCATGACCTCAGACACACTTTCGCCGTTCATTGTCTTCGTCGCTGGGTACTGGAGAAAAAAGATTTGCGGGCGCTTCTTCCTGTGCTTCAGGCCTATCTGGGACACGCATCATTAGGTGATACCGCTTACTACCTTCATCTGACGGCTGATTTATTTCCAACTATCACGGAACAGGTGGAAAGGGTTTTGGGTGATATTATTCCTGACGTAGGAGGCAATGATGAAACCAACTGATTTTGCCAAAAACCTGACAGCATTCTTTACAGGCTATTTACCCGGTGTTAAAAACCTCAGTACCCATACCCTATTATCTTATCGTGACGCTTTTCGTTTGTTACTCGTGTTCTGCAAAAATGCCCTGAATATTCCTCCCGAAAAACTGTGTTTAAACAGACTGGACGACCGTCTGATAACCGGTTTTCTGGAATGGCTTGAAAATGAACGAAACTGTTCCATTGCGACGAGAAATCAACGACTGGTCGCCATTCATGTGTTTTTTCGCTATGTTCAGGTACAGGAGCCCAGGCAGCTTCATTTGTGTCAGCGGATTCTACAAATTCCCGGCAAAAAACATCAGCGGCAGATTGTTCGGCATCTTACGCCGGAACAGACAAAGGATTTGCTTGCGGTTTCAGATCCACGCACTCAGTCCGGGCGTCGGGATATGACACTACTCTCAGTGTCCTCTATGATAGAGCATCCGTTCACTAAGAGAATCACCAGAATCAAAAGCGGAGAAATGTGCTTCATAGCATGTTTCTTTCGATTAACCGAAGATTATGTGTATTGAAGAGAGAAATAATTTTCTTTGCCGAAATATCCTGCCATATATCAGGCATAAGCGGGATGTGATACTGATGATCTTCTTCACTAACGCTGACAGGAATGGAGCAAACAAGCAGAGGTTGCCCCCTCATCATCAATCACTCGCCATATCTGTGAAAAGGCAGTGATATCGTCCTTATTGAAAATGTGACTAATATTGAGAAGAAAGCAGGCCGCGTGCTGATAGCCGACGTGCAAAGGCCGTCCATATACTTCCTGATTCAAATTAATGGATTCGAGTCTATTACGGGATATGTCATCCATCTGTCGGTAAATCTCTGCACCTGCTGGATAATCTCGGCGTAAGGTATAAAGCTCGTAATCAGGACCAGCATAAACGGATTTGTCCGTAACAGGGTGAAAACTCCGTCCATGAGGCTTTTGTGAAAAGCGTTCTTGCAGGAAAAAATCAGGAGTACAGAAATCAGGCCCACGGAAAGACTCAAAACCATATTGAGCACAAATATTCAGTAAACTTTTGCGCCATTCCTGATGTGCTTTAACTACAAACGAAAAAGTATGTAGTGCGCTCTTGTCTAAATAGTTTGTCATAATGATGAGACTCTTATTTTTCTCATTTCTTTCCAATTCGTTAACGAGGCCCTTTTCAAAAAAATTTTCACATTACGAATAAGCTGCCACATAAAT
>NZ_CAWQJR010000062.1:0-6392 GCF_963894935.1 Xenorhabdus sp. PB61.4 | reverse complement strand
TGCTGTGACATAGCCTTTTGTTCCTTTATTTCTCTATTTTTGACGACTTAAAGTTATAAAGGAGCGGCTATGTCATTTCAACTCATCATAAAAGTCGAGCATCGCGTTAAAATAAGAATTCTTATTACTTCATCACTAATAGAGAACTGAAATGACAATGAATAATAGCAAATAGGTTATTTACCTATTTCCGTTAGTATAAAGAAGTTCCACGAACAAGCGTAGCTCAAAAAACAATCGATAATTAAAGTTATTTAAGTGTCTCACCACGACTTTTAAGCTGTGCCCAATTATTGGTTCATCTACACCCATCATAGAATCACCCGCCTCAGCATGCCTAAAATCTTCGATCCTTCTCACAGATTTGCATAATTTTCCTGCCGGAAATGCCTGAAAGTTACACGTATGTATCTAATGGCCCACATGTTTTTACATTTTTTATACATATTTGACTGTGGCATAACCATTAAATATATTAATTCATAGGTTATATTTTATACATTAACCCTATCAGGAGATAAGCATGTCGATAGCCACTCTCAGGCATTTTATTAATGGACAGTATATTGAATCTAAAGGCTCTGAATATTTTGATTTGATCAGCCCGGTCACGGGTGAATCTTATGCACGTTCTCCTAATGCGAATGCTGAAGATGTTAATAATGCTTATGCATCTGCTAAAGCGGCATTTAAAGTATGGGGCCGGAGTACCCCTTCTGAGCGCCAGAAGGCGCTTTTAGCACTGGCTGACTCGGTAGAAAAAAACGCTGAACGTCTGGTCGAGGTGCAAAGCCGCAATACCGGGCAGCTCAAACATCTGATTGCTTCTGAGGAAGTGGCAACTTCGGCTGATCATATCCGTTTTTTCGCTGGTGCAGCCCGCTTTTTGGAAGGTAAGGCAACAGCGGAATATCTTTCCGGTATGACCAGTAGTATCCGACGCGAGCCACTGGGTGTGGTGGGGCAGGTTACTCCATGGAATTACCCATTGATGATGGCAGCATGGAAGATTGCACCTGCTCTGGCCGCTGGCAATACTATTGTCCTTAAGCCCAGTGATACTACGCCGGAGAGCACTTTATTGCTGGCTGAACTGGCTGCACCGTTCTTTCCTGCCGGTACGTTCAACGTAGTACTGGGCAATGCCAGCGCAGGCGCTCTGGTTGTTTCACACAAAACCCCGGCTATGGTTTCCATCACAGGCTCTGTGCGGGCTGGTTTGCAGGTCGCTTCTTCGGCAGCAGCCAATCTCACCAGATCACATCTGGAATTGGGTGGTAAAGCTCCGGTCATTGTTTTTGCCGATGCGGATATGGACAAAGTGGTGGAAACCATTGCTATTGCGGGGTACTTCAACGCCGGTCAGGACTGCACAGCCGCTTCGCGCGTGTTGGTGCATGAATCGGTTTACGATACCTTTGTCACGAAATTAGTCGCGGCAGCTAAAGCAACCCGATTTGGCGATCCTGAAGATGAAGAAGCGCTATATGGGCCACTTAACAATATTCGCCAGCTGGAACAGGTTAAGGGATTTATTGCACGTCGGCCTGCTTATGCCCGTATCGAAACAGGCGGGCGTCAGGCTGAACGTCCGGGATATTACTTTGAACCTACGGTAATCACCGGTCTGGAACAGCACGATGAAATGATTCAGACCGAAATTTTTGGTCCGGTTATCACGGTGCAGAAATTCAAAACAGAAGAAGAAGCGATTGAAAAAGCCAACGACGTGAAATACGGGTTAGCCTCCAGTGTCTGGACTCGTGACCATGCTCGGACATTGCGTCTGTCCCGTGAGCTTGATTTTGGTACGGTCTGGATCAACGCCCATATTCCTCTTGCGGCAGAAGCTCCACACGGCGGTTTTAAGCACTCCGGATACGGTAAAGATCTGTCAGCTTATAGTTTCGATGAATATACGCGTATCAAACACGTGATGAGTTCCAATGATTAATGCGGGAGTATCCATAATGAATCAGGCTATAAATCAGGTTAGATCTTCACGTGATTTAGTAGCACGTGCCCACCGCGAGCTGTTTACTGACCGTGATGTAGAAGCACTTGAACGTTATTTTTCGCCGAATTTCATCGAACACTCCCCGCTAGTCAGAGATGGGCTTGCTGGCCTGCGTGAACTGGTTCAGACACACCCTGAGCTTCACCACGAAGCCTACCGCGTATTACAGGATGGTGATCTGGTCGCTATCCACGGCCGTTTTACGGGGTTAGATACTCAGCCGTTGGTTGGCTTCGATTTGTATCGGGTTGTTGATGGTTTGATCGTGGAGCACTGGGACGGTTTAGTGCCACAGGCTGCGCCTAATGCCAGCGGTCGGACTCAGTTAGACGGCCCGACTGAAGCGGGCGACAACCATGACAGGGAAAAAAATCGTAAGCTGGTGGTGAATTTCTTCAGACGTGCTCTGATTGAAGGAGACTATGGTGAATTCATAACCTACACCAATGGTGAGGCATTCCGTCAGCATAGCCCGGATATATCTGATGGTGCGGCAGCGGTTATCGCATTTCTTCAGCAACTGAAAGATGAAGGAAAAGGGCTGCATTATACAAAAATCCACCGCACCGTTGCTGACGGTCAGTTTGTTCTGACTCATTCAGAAGGAAGTATCGCCGGGGAACGTCATAGCTACTTTGAATTGTGGCGCGTTGAGAATGGTAAAGTCGCTGAGCTTTGGGATGCTATCACTCCGGTACCGGAGGATGAGCAAGCATTACATCGTTACGGCATTTTTTAGCGTTACTCTCAGCCTTGCTTGCTGATCGGTGAGAGGAAGGAGCCTCTCAGTAATCCCCGGAAGCATAGATAACCGTATGTTTATAAAATCGATGACTGGGGTGAGCGAGCGCAGACAATAAAGAGGCAACCTGAAAGACGAAGTGTATATGTCCCGCTTGAGCGGATTACCCGAACCGAACCGAACCTCTGCTACACAAGCGGAGACTCACAATTCAGGCTGAATGAGTGCCTTGAATAGTAGTTTTGTAACGTAAAGAAATTGTTTTAAATGAAATTATTGCCATTTAGTGTACAATATTGACTGCGTTGTATAAGGGAAACAGTTTTACCTGTTACCGGCTGGCACAGAAGATGATTACCCGAATTACCATTATCTGCCTGAATATAAAGAAAATATGGATACTGAAATATCATTCGGGCGGAAATCTAATTTCGCGTAATCGCCCGGCGTGGGAACCACATAGTAAATTGCAAAAATATAAACATACATGGAGGTCAGGTGGAACCAGAAGATTTATAAGAGAGGAGAATAATGCATTGGTATTTAAACGTATTAAAGAATTATGCCTGCTTCAGGGGAAGAGCACAGCGTAAGGATTTTTGGTATTTCATTTTGTTTCAGATTCTGGCAGTTCTTATCATTTCTTATCTGGAAAGATTATTTGCTGTTGCTAATCCCGAAATCTATATGGGCTGGTTCAGCGCCATTTATCTACTACTCACATTTTTACCAGCGCTGGCAGTAGGTGCACGTCGATTGCACGATATCAACTGTAGTGCCTGGTGGCTACTTTTACATCTTATCCCGTTTGTTGGCACTGTTATTTTATTGATTCTCGCCACTCTGAAAGGATCAGCGGGTAGCAATAAATACGGCTCAGAGAGCTGGATTCACTCACAAGAAAATACCCCGGATCAGGTTAACGGGTGATTTCAGGTCATACAGGAGCGCTAAAATGACAATGAACAGAAGAGATTTTATTTCTAATGCAGCAACGCTTGCAGGTGCGGGCGTACTTTCATCCCTATTTCCCACGACGTCTCTACTTGCCGGAGAATTAACCAAGGTTGATACTCTGGCCACCGGTATTGAACAACTCCGGCCAAAACTATTACAGGATGCACAGGCCAGACCCAGTCGTCTGGGGCTGGATCCCCGCATCTGGAACTGGCATAGAGACATCGCTGCTATCGACATGCCAGCTAACTACTATGAGGCTTCTCTGGCTGACTGGCCGGATTTTGGCAGCCTTCTCGGTGATCAAAGCTGTGAGGTTGTTGTTATTGGTGGCGGATTGCTGGGTGCTTCCACGGCGTTACATCTGGCTGAATCTGGTGTGGATGTCATTCTGGTTGAAAAAGATAATATTGGCTCAGGCGCTTCCGGACGTAACGGGGGGCAGATGACTCCCGGCATTGCCCGCTGGTCAGCTGAAACTATACTGGAAAAATTTTCACCTGAAGAAGCCAGACGCTTATGGCAATTTACATCGGTTGAAGCAATGGATCTCGTGGATGAACTTCGCTCACGTTACGGTTTTGAATGTGACCGTAAATATGGTCATATTACGGCGGCGATCCATCCGGGTCATATGGGGCCATTAGTGGCTAATGCCGATGCACGTCGTCGATTGGGCGATAAAATGGTGAAGGTTATTGGCCCATTCGAACTACAAGAAGAGTATGTGCGCTCGGATATTTATCATGGTGCCAATATCGACAGTATCAGCGGACAGGTTCAGCCCCTCGCGTTATTACGAGGCTTGGCATATGGTTTTGCCGGGCTTGGGGGAAGAATATATGACAATACTAAAGTGACCGGTATCAGGCAGGAAGAGCGCGGAGCGGTTATTGAAACCAGTCAGGGAACTATCAGGGCGAGTAAAGCCGTGGTACTTGGGGTACATGCCTCTACGGGGGAATTTATCTCAGGCTCTTCCACGACTGTGCCTTTTTTCACCTATGTGGCGGTCACTTCACCGTTGCCGATGCCTATCAAAGAATTACTCCCATCAGATCTGCCGGTTTACGATACACAGTTACAGATAGATTATTATCGTTCGGTACGCAACAACCGCCTGCTGTTTGGCGGGCAGGGCACGGGTAACTCCTGGTCATCCCGTGATGTAAACAATTATTTGCTTGATCGTATCAGAACCGTGTTTCCGCAGCTGGAGAAACCAGAGCTGGAATATTCCTGGGGCGGGATCAGTGACCTGACCCTGAATGGTGCAGCTGATGCCCGTAAAAGCGATGATAACACCCCTGTATATATGGTACATGGCTGGAGTGGTCATGGTGTAGCGCAGACGGTACGCATTGGTAAAGCAATCAGTGACGATTTCACCGGACGTAATCGGGATTTTAACATGCTGACCAGCATTGACCACACGAGCATTCCACTGGGCTCCTATTTTTCCCCGGTGGTTATTCCGTTGATTAAGGGGGCTCTGGGAGTAATGAGTACATTTAATCCGGCAGATATGGTTTCATTTTAAATATTCAAGAATAGAAACTGAAGATTAGAGCTGTTGATATTTTACGTTTATAATTTATTTAACTCACACTGATCTAACAGCTAAAATCTGATAATAAACGCCAGTAAGTAATATACTGGCGTCATTGAGTTTCAATCTTATTAATATTATTCATGTTTTTTTAAAATTACTATCGATTATCAGACCAATAACTTCGCCTATTAAATTGGGAAAATCCATCGGTATGATCCCAATACCCAGTCCAGATACATTATTTCCTTCCTGTAACATCGTAGCAAAAGAGCCATTTATATTATAAGACATCTTTTTTATTGTCCAATGAGGAGGATTCCCTTGAATACTTAAAAAATTAATAAAAAAATCTTTACCACCACTGGAGTGATTCTTGATAGTTAAATTGAAGTGCCCAGAGATAGCTAACCATTTTTCAAATAGACCATCTGCATCATAATCATCTTGTATGTAAAATACATCCCAAGGGATTCCCGGTAATCCTGAGACATTTGAAATAATAACTATCTTCCCTCTGACTTGTCCCAGAGATGGAATATTTGAATCCAGATACATATACTGATGAAATACTCCATAATGCCCATTGAAAATAGCAATAAAATCAGCATCGCTGACTGTAGAGTATTCCTGTTTTACCCGCATGAAAATAGTTTCTGAAGGGTGTGATGATAAAAAATCAATACATTGATTTAAGACATCACCAAAGTTTATCTGCTGGTAAACAATACCATGATGAATTGTAAATTCTCCGTCAATAGCCCTACATCTTATATCCAGAAATCTTATCCCTTCCTGTAATTGCTGTTCTACAGATTGATTCTGGCAAATAATTATTCCTAATATATCTCCGTCTGGTGAATAAGTTGCACATGATTCGTGAGTTCCTGGGATGGATAATAAAGCAGTGGACTTTTGGTCATCGATATTTTTCATCCATGTCGTCGGTTCCCATGTTATTTTTTTATTAACTGTGTAATCAGGGTTTACTGTTTTTTTATTTTTTTTCATAAAAACCTCTATATAATTATGATGATAAAAATAAAATTACATCATTGATAGAGTCAGATGTTTTTACAGGGTGATTTTAACTGTTTTTATTTAATTAATAGGGCGTTATAGATATA
>NZ_CAWQJR010000061.1:0-6538 GCF_963894935.1 Xenorhabdus sp. PB61.4 | reverse complement strand
GTTAATTTATCTGACCAGTAAAAATAATATTAAACGTTAAAAAGATAGATTACTTATCATTAAATAACATTAACGCCTAATAAGCCTCACCAGAGATAGTCTTTCCTCTTTGTTTTTTATGATGATATTGCTATGCTGAGTTGACTAACGTCAATAACATAATGTAATTGATATAAAATCAGACAAGAACATAGTTCATTATCATCATTTACTAACGAAAATATTAAGTGAGAAAACATCACAAGGCGATAATAAGTATGACAACAAAACCAGATGATTATTCAAGCTACATTAAGTTAACTATCGTTTCCATTATATGGGGCGGAACATTCATAGCAGGAAGGTTTATATCTTCTGATACCAGTTCGTTATTATCAGCTACAGTTAGGTTTATTTTTGCAGCATTTGTGCTAATAATGATTATCGCTTTTTCTAAAAAAGGATTTATCAAAATCAATAAGTCACAAATGGCAAATATTATCATGCTGGGTTTCTTTGGTATTTATGTCTATAACCTTTGTTTTTTTTATGGTCTGAAATATATTGATGCATCCAGAGCTTCTCTGATTGTCGCAATAAATCCCGCAGTGATAGCAACAGTCTCATACTTTTTGTTTAAAGAAAAAATGTCCACCATAAAAACTATCGGGATTTCATTTTGTTTGTTTGGTGCCGGGATCGTTATTGTCGGAAACAATTTATCATCATTATTGAGTAATAAAGGTAATATAATTGGTGACATCTCTATTTTAGGATGTGTCATCAGCTGGGTGATTTATAGTGTTTTCGGTAGAAAAACAATCAATGAAATTGGTGCATTATATACTGTCGCTTACTCCGTCATTGCGGGTGCAATAATGTTAACAATAACAGCGTTCGTGACGGATGATATTAACTCTACTGCATTAGTTTCTTTATCCATGAGCGATTTGATAAGCCTGACGTATTTAGGCGTCATCGGATCTGCTATTGCGTATGTTTTATACTATGATGGCATTGGTAAGATTGGTGCCACAAGAGCAGGTGTTTTTATTGCATTAAATCCACTGACAGCGATATTAGGCGGGGTACTCTTTTTACAGGAAACGTTTACTGTATCTATATGTATTGGTGGAATTTTCATTATTGCAGGAATTTTTATGACCAATAAAAAGATAACAAAATAATGTACGGCTAAAAAACTATATTGGGATATATACCAACGGATTTCGATATAACCTGCAAAGAAGCAGCTCGGAAGACGGTAGGTAGCAAAATTTAAGATAATATATGAATCAGATTATTACCATCTTATGGCCATTGTTTGCACTGATACTATTAGGCTTTATTCTAAAGCGTAATACCTCATTTAATCCTTTATTCTGGCAAGGAGCAGAGAAACTTAATTATTTTCTGCTTTTTCCTGCTTTATTGATCAATAGTCTGGCAACGGCGTCTCTGGATAACCCTCAGTTACCACAGCTATTTTTGGCCATTCTCGTTGTAATTAGCACAGGTTTAATGGCATTAATCGTTATTAAGTTTTTACTCAAATGGCCGGCTCAACGCTTTGGTGTTTATGTACAGGGGTTATTGCGTTTCAATACTTATCTCGGATTAGCCATTACGGTAGATATTTTCGGCTCTCATGGGATCGCTGTAGCGTCGCTGATACTCGCGATCTTGGTTCCTCTTTGCAATGCAATTTCTGTGTTTGCACTAACACCAGATATCAAGATGTTATCAATTAAGCAGTTTGTCATGATAATTACTAAAAACCCTCTGATATTAGCCTGTTTCATTGGGATAACCCTCAATTTGACTAATATTGGCTTGCCTTACGGCTCAGGGCAATTTTTAAAAATTCTGGCAGGGGCGAGTCTTCCTCTGGGGTTAATTTGCATAGGCGCATCATTGCAGCCATCAATGCTAAGAACAGAGAAAAAACCAATTATCATTAACAGCCTGTCCAGATTATTACTGATGCCTTTGGTCGCCGGTATTATTGGCTGTTTATTTGAGCTTGATGTGTTGGAAATCAACTTACTGATTATCTTTTTCGCCATACCTACGGCGCCGACAGCTTATATTTTAACCCGCCAGTTAAATGGAGACAGTCAGTTAATGTCAGCGATTATCACGTTGCAAACAATGCTTGCAGTAATTACATTACCTATTGTATTAGGTTTGAGATTCGACTAATTGATCGATTGACTAGTTTACAAAATGGAAATTTGATTTGGAGCGGGAAACGAGACTCGAACTCGCGACCCCAACCTTGGCAAGGTTGTGCTCTACCAACTGAGCTATTCCCGCATTATTGATGGTGAACCAGAAATGCTTTAACTTGAGTTTGAAATTACGGTAAACACCCGTAACTATCAACTTCCTGCATCTCAGGAACGCGCGCTATTATGAACGCCTCAGATAAAGATGGCAAGCCATTTACCCATACATCAACACCAACCGCTCAAAAGACATTCAAATCTGTATATACCGCATACTTTGCATATGTTTATAGAACGCTGCCATTGCAATATGGTACATTATGTTATCTAAAAATTAACATAATATATACAATTAACCTCTAATAAGATTTGTACTTGTCGGAATAATTTGCTGGAAATAGATTAGATCCATTTTTAGTCGTATCTCAAACGGTAATGCTCTTAAAGTAAAGGCCGAATTATATGACTCTATACTCTCCACCTAAATTTGTTACTGGCAATGACGCTCTTGTCGATCTTCTTCTCGCTCAGGCAGAGCTGGATAAAAGCCATAATCTCAATACAGCAGGATTTGTTTCAGGGTATCGGGGTTCACCATTAGCCCGCCTGGATCAGGCATTATGGCAAAACGAAAAAAAACTGGCTCAGGCTAATATACGTTTTCACCCTGCAATCAATGAAGATCTTGCAGCAACTGCGATTTATGGTACTCAAAAAGTTGAATCTGACCCCGACCGCAATGTTACCGGTGTTTTTAGTATGTGGTATGGCAAAGGTCCGGGGGTTGATCGCTCCGGAGATGCACTCAAGCATGGCAATGCCTATGGTACTTCACCCAATGGCGGAGTACTGGTTATTTTGGGCGATGATCACGGATGCGTATCCTCTTCTATGTCACATCAATCTGATCTCTCGCTAATATCATGGGGTATGCCGGTCTTACATCCCGCGTCGGTATCTGACTACCATGATGTAGGATTATGGGGCTGGGCAGCCTCCCGTGCCAGCGGGACATGGGTTGGATTCAAAGCAATCAGTGAAGTCGTGGAAAGCTGTGCTATCAGGGGAGAGAAAACTCTTCCTGAGTATAAGATACCGGAAATAGATCCCGGGCCAAATGGGTTACACTGGCGCTGGCCGGACCTTCCCAGCCCTTTAATAGAACAACGGCTGGTCTATAAACTGAAAGCTGTTCAGGACTTCGCCAGACTCAATCCGATAGACCAGCTCATCGCACCATGCCAACATCCGCGAGCCTTATTAGTTACCGTTGGTAAAGCTCATCAGGATGTTCTGGAAGCACTGCGCATCGGAGGCCTGTCACCTGCTGAGCTGGCAAAAAACGGCGTTGCTCTTCTCCATGTTCGACTGATTTATCCTTTATCACCACTTCTCAGCGAGATGGCATCACAGGTTTCTGATATTTTTGTTATTGAAGAAAAAAACTCTGTTGTTGAACTGCATCTCGCTCAGCATCTCATTAATTTGCCACGACAAATTAATCTGATTGGGAAACACGATCATCTCGGCAACAAACTAGTCTCTACGGATATGGAGTTACGCCCTTCCCTGCTTGCCCCTCTTTTGGCAGATTGGCTAAAAAAATTCGACTTATTTCTTGCTGTTCCTTTGGAATGGACTGCCCAGACGACATTACACGATATCACGCTTCCCAAACGGACACCTTATTTCTGCGCTGGCTGCCCCCACAGCACTTCAACCCGTCTGCCTGAAGGTAGTCAGGCACAAATCGGTATCGGATGTCACGTAATGGCAGCATGGATGGATCGTAGTACGGGTTATGGCCTGACAGCGATGGGGTCAGAAGGCGTTGACTGGATAGGCCATTCCGCCTTTATCAATCGCTCCCATGTATTTCAAAATCTGGGAGACGGAACTTACTTCCATTCAGGGCATTTAGCCATTCGTCAGTCCATCGCTGCTGACAGCAACATCACCTATAAACTGTTATTTAATGACGCCGTTGCAATGACAGGCGGACAGGCACTTGATGGCAGTATAACAATCCAGCAAATTGCCTCTTTAATACTGACTGAAGGGGCGAAAGAAGTTGTAGTCGTCACCGATAACCCGGATAAATATAAAGGCCAGAATAGCCTCCCTGCCGATGTCAAAATTTATCAGTCGGATTATCTCGAAGATGTACAGAAACGTCTGCGGGATATCAAAGGCGTGACAGTCATCATCTATGAGCAGATGTGTGCAACAGAGTTACGCCGTAAAAGAAAAAGAGGATTAATCCCACAGGCAAAAAGGCGAGCAGTGATTAATGAAGCCGTTTGTGAAGGCTGTGGTGATTGCCAAATTCAGTCCAATTGTCTTGCTGTTATTCCGATTGAAACACCGCTGGGAACTAAACGTGCGATAGATCACCATGTCTGTAATTCAGATCTATCCTGTCTGAAAGGCTTCTGCCCCAGTTTTATTACTATCGAAAACGCCAATCCAGCGCAGGATCCCAGCACAATAATGTCGCAGGCAGAGATTGATAACCTGCTGATTAAACTACCTGAACCAACAATAAAAATGGCCGATGCTCCCTTTGAAATTTTATTAGCGGGTGTCGGAGGAAACGGCATCATTACTGCTGGTCATATGCTTGGTCTTGCTGCCGAAATAGAAAAATATGCTGTTAATCTGCTTGATTTTACAGGCTTCGCTCAAAAAGGGGGTGAAGCAATGACCCATATTCGATTGAGTCAGAATGCCGAACAATTGCATCAGGTCAGAATTGATCGGGGACGTGCTGATCTTGCTATTGCGGCTGATTTAATCACTGTCACAGGGCAAAATTCACTGGAAGTAATGTCAAAATCAAAAACCAATTGTGTACTGAATACCCATGAGACGCAAATCGGTGCCATGCTGAGAAATCCGACACTCAGTTTAGATCAAACCAGAATACAGGATACTCTCCGCCAGCATTGCCGGACATTACAATCCATTGATGCCGAGCAGATTGCAGCCGAATTGGTTGGGGACAGAAATCAAACTAATATCGTTTTAATCGGCTACGCCTGGCAGCTTGGTAAAATCCCAATCAATCTAAGTTCTATCGAGCAGGCTATACAGAAAAGTGCCATAACAAATCATGTCATAGAGAATGCTCGACGCGCTTTACATATCGGTAGAATTGCGACCGTACACCCAGATATCCTGAATAATTCTCTGCATGTTGAACCAAAACAAACTATCAAGACACTGGATGACCTGATTTTACACCGATACCAGCTTCTGGTTGAGTATCAGAATGAAAAATATGCACTGCGTTATCTCAGCCGTATTGCTCAAATCCAACAGGTTACACAGCAAATTGATGCCGAAAAGTTAGCGAGATCTATCGCAGAAAACTTATTCAAACTAATGGCCTATAAAGACGAATATGAAGTTGCCCGCCTTTACGTCAAAACCGGGTTCTTGGATAAGCTCCGTTCACAATTTGATAAGACGGATAAGATCCGCTTTCACCTCAGTGCACCGTTTTTCAATCGTAAAGATCCCAGAACTGGTGAAAGAGGAAAACGGGAGTATGGCTCATGGATAATTCCTGTTTTTCGTTTTCTCGCTGCCTGTAAACCATTGCGCGGTACTATTTTTGATATCTTTGGTTATCAGGAAGAGCGGAAACAAGAAAGGGATTTACTCTCCGAGTATGAACAATTAATTGATCTACTTATAGAAAAATTAAATAGCAATAACATGGAGATCTGTCAGAAGCTCGCTGTTTTACCCGATCAAATCCGTGGTTTTGGGCATGTGAAGCAAAAAACGATAAAAAACATGCAGGAACGCAGAGAAATACTGCTAAAAGAACTTACTGAAAGCATTTATTGAAATACATATTCCAAATAGATGGATATCACTGGCTACGGTGATATCCATCTATTTTATTTTCAGGGAATGGATTATATCAAGTCCCGAATTTGTTAATATAATTCTCACAATCTTGCCCTGAAACATCTTCTAACAAATTATCGCTACAATGTACGCCATTAAAACTCTTACCTGTTGATGTTTTTATACTTTTTTTAGCTGGTTTATGACTCATATTTTCATCTTTTTGCTGGTCTAACAACGAATTCAGTTTGTTAGTTAATTCCTCATTTTCCTTTCTCAGCTTGACATATATACTCCCGGCTTCTCGCATGCTTTTCTTAAACCGTCCACATACTTTAATGTATTTTTTATAAACTTCCTCTGCTTCTTCCTTGCATTTTCCATATAACTCATTAAATTTATTTCTTAATTCAATCTCATGAAAACTACGCTCTAGTTTTTGATATGCTTTAAACACTCCAAGTTTATTAGAA
>NZ_CAWQJR010000060.1:0-6775 GCF_963894935.1 Xenorhabdus sp. PB61.4 | reverse complement strand
ATCTATGAATGCTCTAATAAAGAAAAAGCCATCCTTTTTTGAGATGGCTTTTATAAAAATTAATAACTGTCTTTCTAACTAATACTTTTTATTCAATATAAATCTAATATTGTTTCAGCCACACAGGTATGTTGGTTTTTCATTTGAGGTGCGGGTTTAATAAAACAATCTTCCAGAAACCAGCTTGCAGGTGTTTTCAGAGTAATAGAGACAACAACCAAATGTTCCAGACTAATTCGATTCGTCCCCCGTTCATAACGTGATAACTGCTGGTGACTGACGCCAATTCTGTCCGCCAGCTCTGCTGCTGTTATCCCAAGCTCTTTTCGCTTCATTTGGATCCGTTTACCTACCAGCATACTGACTCGCATAGTATCTTTACCCTCATTATAAATAGGTTAGTAAGACAACTGCTGTACCTTCATATTTACCGGCTTTCGGTTGTATTAATGTGTGCAGTGTTGAAGTCAGAGTGAAAGTGGAAGGTATATATTTTCCCTCAGCGGTGACATTCACTCCATCTGCTGCATTCTTTCCGTCAATCTGTAATGCTGAATAAATTTGTTTATTAGCATCGAGATAAACTTTGGGTTCGTTATTAATAGACTTAACCTGTAACATTATTTTGTTGCTATAAAGTGCACAGCTAAACTGGCCATTAATAGAACGGGTTGCGTTATTAACTTCTGAGGCTTTTAATTCGCCATAAGCAATTTCAACGGGAACAATAAGTTCACAACTCTGGTTTGCAGGCGGTAATTTATTGCAGGTTGAATTAGGAAATTTTTGTGCTGTACCATAACCTGATGATATCTGGTTGGTATAAAACAAGCCTACACACTGTGCATTCGCAGTAATAATCGGGAATGTGACCCGTTTAGGAATTCCAAGCTGGCTTTTATAAGCGCGCATGACATCTGCGGTTGTCCGGTATTTATGGGCATCAGTCAAACACACCTTTGCATCAATACAGGAACCATACATGCCCGGCTGTTTACCGTTGTTATACTGAACATCCGGGCCAACATAGCATTGCGGCTTGTTATAACAAGGGTTCTCAATTCCCTCTTCTTCCGTCCATTCAATCAGTTCCATTGTCGTAATGGTTTGTTTACCCGATGTCGTGGTATTCACGGGCATAACATAAGCTCCACCATAAGAATATGAAGCAGTTAAGAAAAATAATGATGCAGAAAACTTCATTAATGATTTTGTAATATGACGCATAATTTATTTCCCTAAATAGCCCCAAGCCTGGCCCGAATATCATGGAAATCACTTAAAAGACTGGCGTAGCTATTCATAACTAAGCTCAAAAGTTGCCATCGCATTGAACTCTCCTACACCAATTTTGTTTTGCAAAAGTGCTTTAGGATCGGCTTTGACATAGGCCTGAAACGGAATGACATGACTACTGTTCGTGCCAGTAAGTGAGAACTGAGCCGTTTTATTAAAAGGAAGTGGTGTACCATCCAGTTTTTCCATACCAATAGCCGCACCGGAAGCATTGCTGCCGTGACTGAACGCCAATAATCCCGGCTGCTCTTTGCTCTCTTGCCCGACAAACTTGATATTCACTTTCTGCGCAACTTTAGGGTCACACTCTTCCAAATGCAGACGGAATGGCTGGCTTGGCGTGCGCTGATATAAATAAAGATCCCGGCTGGTAATGCTGCCAAAATCCACTTCCATCGCCTTATCTTCCGGTTTAATCACACAGGAAGGCGCCAGTACAGTCATCGTAATTCTGACATTTTGACGAAGGTTATCTTGCGCATAGGCATTTTGCAGGCTGCTCACTCCCAACAGGAATAAGGCCGGCAGTACTAATAATTTCCGCGCACAGTCAGAGAACTTTATATTTAACGAATTCATTATTCTTTATCCTAAAATTCATTATGATTGGGTGAAGTCTGTTTTGTGATTCACCAAATCTAATCAGCCCTCTTCATCGAGAATCTTTGTCACCGTACAGTTATTGCCACTACAACTAAAAACTAACTGCGGGTGCCCGCCATAGTCATTGACATAAGTCAAGATGGGGTTACTACCGAAAGCGCTGACTGTTCCGCCCAGTGTTTCACTGCTTTTAGGTGCCAGCATGAATGGTTTGAACCCCTCAACCGGCTTGCCTTTAACTTGACTCTGGCCTTCTGCAATCGTGACGTAATACGGCGTTGGGTTATTCAGTACATACTGGTTTCCCTGACGGGTTAACGTCAGTTTTTCCTGCCACGGGTTTTCAAGATCCACACGACGTGCGATAACTGCTTCCGGACGGTAGAACAATTTAATTTTCGTCTGTATCGCGAGTTGCAGAACATTTGATTTTTCACTGCGTGGTGGAATTTCACGGACGTTAAAATAGAACAGGCTTTCTCTATCCAGAGGTAATTGCGCTATCGCGGGTAGAGTCTGAATCTTAATCTGACTCTTCATCCCGGCTTCAATACGCTGAACAGGCGGAACAACAACAAGTGGACTGTTGATTTTATTTCCCTGCTCATCTTCAATCCATGCCTGTGCTAAATAAGGCAAATCAGGGTGTTGATTCTCAATATTCAAGCTGACAGATTTTTCATTCCCGTTAAAAATAGCCCGGGTACGATCTAATGCTATCGCCGCCGTTGCCTGATGCACTGACATTAAACTTGTTACCGTCACGGCAGCTATCATTAGAATTTTTTTCAGTTTCATAGTGTCATTAGCTCATGCTTTAAAAACGTATATTTGTATTACTGCGATCAATTAATATCGGCATTACCGCATTAAAAATTAATGTAATACTTCACCAAAAACCTATTTTGTGGTTTTTTTAATTACTTTTTACTTATCATTTACATTTAAAAACTGGCAAGGCAGTAAAAATGCGGTTGAATACTCTGATGAGATCCCATCTGGTACAGTCACCTCACACTGAGCATGTCCATCCCAATGAATCTGCAATTTCTCACCCTTTTTCATTCCACTCAGGTAGGCATATCCATCATCACTCACCATGCCAATTTCCCGTTGGCTGGCGTTCATAACAGATGCCCCAAAAGGCGGGAACGAACCATCAGGTAAACGGATCACTGTCATGGCTTTAATCCCGGATATCACCTGAAATTTACGATATCCAATGGCACCTTCGGTTAATGTCGCCAACTGAACCGAACGCATTGCTTCCACGTCATCCGGCAATTTATCCAAGTCAATATTTGCGGTATTGCGGTGATAGCTGTTCACATCAGCCAGTACAGCTTTGCCAAAGTAATTGGAGTGAACTGAAGAGCCGTACGTCTGGACAGGCACATTCCGTACACCTTCGGTATCTACCATCAAGCGGGTTGCACCAGCTATATTTGTACGGTGTAAAGCGATTCCTTTGCCCGTTGCAGTGATCCCGCCCTGTAAACCCAGGGTCGCGCTAGTATTACTATCGGATTGATGGCTGGCGCTGGCGGTCACCAATGCCTCATCACCATAATGGGTGTAATAACCGTCTACTGTTGCCCTTCCACGTGTATTCACACCTGTTGAAATGCGATAGTTATTACGATCATCAATTCGATTGAAATAGCCGACGGTATGACCATTACCCTGACGATTGACTAATCCGTTATAACTGACAGTTCCTGTTTCTCCCCAAGGAATGGAAAGACTCAGATACAGACCATCATCTTTTTTATTGTCAAAATTGTTACGATAAGCGGATAAATTGACATAGATACCTTTATAACGGTCTATATCCAGATGCTTAGATAACGAGAGGTCATAGCGGTTATTCGCAGGCCTATTCCAGTAGGTTTGGTGGCTATAGCTGAAAGTGGTGCTGAACCCTAATTCATTAAATTGTTTATTTAAATTAACGGTATAAAGTTCTTTTCCACTATCAGAGGATATATTTCGGGAACGGTAACGACGGTCAATATATTGCCCCATACTCATGAAATCACGTTCAGAGAATCGATATCCGGCGAATGTCAGCTGACTGTTGTACTCTTCAAAACGTTTCGAGTAACTGAGGCGATAAGATCCCCCCGTCAACGTTTTGTTCTCACCCGGCAATTTTGCTCTTGAACCTGTGACATCAAACGCCAATGCCCCAAACACCAGCAAATCACGTCCTATCCCCAGCGATAAGGCGTCATAGTCACCCGCAGCCAAAAGCCCGCCATACAATGACCAGCCGTTATTGATCCCCCAGGAAAATTCTCCCAAACCAAAAGCCGGTCCTTCACGACGATGCTTCTCATTCGTGGATTGTCCGCCAATAAATTTGTACTGCACTCGTCCGGGACGTGTCAGAAAAGGAATGGTTGCCGTATTGACCTGAAATTGCTGGACCCCACCATCCTGCTCTTCAATTCTGACATCCAGTGTCCCTGCTACGGCATCACTGAGATCCTGAATACGGAATGGGCCTGCGGAAACCTGAGTTTCATACAGCACTCTTCCCATCTGGCTGATAGTGACTTTGGCATTAGTTCTCGCAACCCCTGTAACCTCTGCGGCATAGCCGCGTAAATTAGGCGGCAACATATTTTCATCTGTTACCAGACTAACACCGGTATAACGGAAGCTATCGAAAATATTGGAATTAAGGTAACTCTCTCCCAGTGTCAGCTTAGCTTCCATAGTGGGAAGTGCGCGATACGCGTAGTAACGGGTCCAATCCCAACTGCGTTTTCTGGAACTGGAGCGATTTGTGTCATCCGAATCGTTCTTCCCGGTATTAGTGTGATCGTATCTGCTCTGCCAGTTTGCACGGAAACGCCACGCGCCGGCATTAATACCTGTCGTACCATTTGCACTGATTTGCTGGCGTGCATTACCATGATCTGGTTTAGTTGCCTGTGCATAAAGGTTGTAATCAAATAACAATCCGGGTACACCTTCATCCCAGCGGGAAGGAGGATCCCAATTCGGTGATTCATATTCCAGATAGATTTTAGGAACAACTAAATACAGGGTATAAGTGGCTAAATCCCCTTTAACCAAGGTCCCCGGCAGGCTATTCAGATCAAGGCATTTTTCATTATTCTGCCAGACTAATTTATCGGCCCATTTTGATTGCAGGCCAATTTTTTTCACTAATTCGGGTGAAATACAGGCTTCACTACCTTTCGGGTCATTATCCGGCACGAGAAAGTCAATAGGATACATATCCTGCAATTCAGACTGATTCACCCGAACTGCCATCATATAGTTCCCCGGCATGATATAACCTGCACGGGAAAACTTCTCCAAATCAATATTGGAGCGTTCATTAATATCCAGCGCATCAGTATTGAATTCAATGGGCTTAGAATAAGCAAACTGGATACCGGACAGAGAAAATAGTATCAGGGCAGAAAGTAGCTTAATACCGGGCACCGGAGATTTTGTATTTATTTTATTAGCTATTCTTTGTTTATTAAGCACGTGGTTTTTATTAAAAATTCTTTTTCTATTACTGCGTGTTTCTTTATTAACAGACGAAAAATCATGATTCATAGAAGCTATAAACCAAGCCATAACATCCTCTAAGCAATGAATCGTTAATAATTCAATTTGAATTTAATTACTGCCTGATAGTGCCAAATCCGTATGTATGGCAGAATGTGTGATTTTCCGAATATAGGTAACTGAGAAAACATCAACTTCAATTAATTCTGAAGAAGCCTTTCAATTCTCAAGCCACTTAAATCGCTTTCTTATCAGTTTTAAACACCGTTATTAGACACAGTGCATGTTTGAAACAGGCTGAATAGTTATGCCAGGAAACCCAAATAAAAATCAAAATGACATGGGCTTCCTGACATTCAGCAATTAAAAACTAGCCTTTAGTTTTCACTATTACAGGTAGTTCATAGTAAAGTATGCGAATGCATAGAAGTCACCTGTTGTTACAGTCTGACCAGGAATAACTTTCAGGTTTGCATCGAAACGCAGGCGGTTATCAACTGCATCTACACCAGTTGTAGGTGTGCCGAAACGAACCAGTCTTCCGTTCTCACCGTCATTTAAGTCGCCAATTTGGATGCCTACACCTTTAGCTTTACCTTTAATAGCTAAAAGATCGCCATTAGCATCAACCGTATCACCTGTGAACGTTGTGGAAATTTTCTTTCCTGTGATATCAGAACATTTGTCTAAAATAATATCAAAAGGTATACGTTCGGATTGACCGTCCGGATTGGACTTAAACTTAGAAGTCCGCACTTCGCCAAAATTAACATCAATATGAGAATTTTTAATTGAACAAGTCGGATTAATAATAGAACCTTTGAAGTGAACGAAACCACGATCATTCATGTTGTCGTCACTTCCACCTGCATTTGCAGCGCCTGCAGTTAAAGCGACACCAAGACCTAAAACCATTGCCAATTTATTCAGTTTCATAATCGAATTTATACCTTTTAATTAAAAAGTAGGGATTTATATTCAGGGAATGTCCTAGACCCAGAAATTAATTTCTGGCTCTTAGGATAATTGCTATTTAGTTTTTTGACAGACTGCTTAACTGTTCAACTAAATGAAATCGATATTATGATTCTATACAAAGCACCCTAAGTCAAATTTCAGCGGATAAAACTGGCAATGATCCCTAACTGCGTATCGGATATGAGTTTTTACCAAAAACCACGCATAGACAGCAATATATTTTACTGATAAACATGTAAATTTAGATTATTTTCCTGAATTGCATCTCACAAAGACGAATAGTTTAGAATCTTAGTTTGCGTGTCTTTATTGAGCGATTTTGTCTTTTTTAAAATAAAAAAATACCCAATTAAACTAAGATAATGAT
>NZ_CAWQJR010000059.1:0-6841 GCF_963894935.1 Xenorhabdus sp. PB61.4 | reverse complement strand
ATTAACTATTTCACGAAACAATCCAGACAAAACAGGTGATTAGCAAATGGTACCAGCATAATAAAAAATCATTAACCACCTCGTTAATAATTATGAAAAATAGTTACTAATAAAAATCACATTATATCAATTGCTATACTATTTCCTAGCGTTAGGATTAATGTAACTTCAACGTAGAAAAATAAAACCATCCACCTATTTAATAAAAAATAACGTGAATTTATTCAACGTCGGTTTTTCACCCCTAAAAAACTGAATCGTTTCAACAAATGTTATAGAGTATATAGGGAGGTAAAATGTTTCACCTAACATTGCAAAATATCCATCTGGCAGCACATGCTGACAATAAAAAAGATGCAATTCAGCAGGTTGCCGATATTTTAACCACCGCCGGATATGTCAGTAAAGAGTATGTTGATGGGATGCTGGAGCGTGAAACACTGTCTTCTACCTATCTGGGTAACGGTATTGCCATCCCGCATGGTACCCATGCCACACGCGGCAACGTACTTCACACTGGTGTACAAGTGATGCAATTCCCGGACGGTGTTGACTGGGGTGATAACCAGACTGCCTACATCATTATCGGCATTGCGGCAAAATCTGACGAACATCTGAAGCTGCTACACCAGTTACTCCCCATTCTCAATGATGAAAATCGAGCCAGCCAGATGGCGAAAACCACTTCGGCAGATGAACTCTACCGCTTACTCATGAACCCACAATTACCCTATCTACTGGATGCCACCACAATCACACTGGATATTGACACCAGAGATCTGGAAACCTTGCAGGCGCTCAATCTCGCTCGCCTGCAAAAAACCAGCTCGGTGAATGCCGCATTTATTGTCGATATTCTCGCGAGATCCCCCATACATCTGGGGCAAGGGATCTGGCTGAGTGACAGTTCACGGGGTAGCTTATAGCTAAATCAACATAACTTGACGCAGTCCATATACACCATAAGCAATGCTGCGTTGCCATTTGAATTCAGATGTTATGTCACATTATTTTGGTTCTGCTATACGTAATGCCGTTGCCATCGCACGTCCAAAAACTTCCTTCAATATGAGTACCGATAATCTTGATGAAAAACCGGTCAGTTTGCTCATCACCATTGCCTACGCCGACGATCAGCTGCATAACCTGCTGACTAATCTCAACACCCTAATTCAACACGGAAAAGGAGCACAACTGCAACAGGCTCAAGATAATGCAAAACTCATCAGATTACTGACAACTAAGGCCGCACAGCAGGCTACATTACAAGCAAAAAATACCCTGACCGCAGATTTTACCCTGCCCAATGAACATGGGCTACACACCCGCCCCAGTGCACTATTGGTTCATGCCATCAAACAATTCAGCAGCCACATTACCATCACTCCTCTGGATGGAGACTCCATTCCCGTTGATGGCCGCAAACTGATGCTGGTTGCAGGTTTGGGCATTAAACGGGGAGACCGTATCCGTTTTACCGCTTCCGGCCCGGACGCCAAAGAGGCTCTGGACACCATCAAAAATCTTATCAACAACAATCTGGGTGAAGATATCGCATGAACAAGAATGGAATGAATAAAAGAGTCGCCACCATCACCCTCAATCCAGCCTACGATCTGGTCGGGTTAACCGGAGACATAAAAACCGGTGAAGTGAATCGGATCCAAACTGCGGGATTATATCCGGCAGGTAAAGGCATCAACGTTGCGAAAATTCTCAAAACACTCGGCATTGACGTTACGGTAGGTGGTTTTCTCGGTAAAGAGAACCAGAGTAACTTTCAAAAAACTTTCGCAGAACTGGGCATCACTGACCGATTTCAGATAGTGGAAGGCCGGACGCGTATCAACGTCAAACTCACCGAGCAGAACGGCCTTGTCACCGATTTCAACTTTTCAGGATTCAATATCAATAAAGAAGACTGGCAGAGCTTTGCCAAAAACTCCCTCACATGGCTGCGGGAGTTCAACATGGTGTGCGTCAGTGGCAGCTTGCCGGCAGGCGTTGAGCCGGATGACTTCACTGACTGGATGCAGCAACTGCGCGAAGCTTGCATGTGTGTCGTATTCGATAGTAGCCGGGAAGCCTTCACTGCCGGAATCAAAGCACAACCGTGGATGGTTAAACCGAACCGTCATGAACTGGAAATCTGGGCAGGCAGACCTTTACTGACTCAGGAAGATATCATCGGCGCTGCTCAGCAGCTACGTGCGGAGGGGATCTCACATGTCATCGTCTCATTAGGCGAGGAAGGAGCTATTCTGGTTAACTCAGCCGGAGTCTGGCACGCCAGACCACCGCACTGTGAAATTGTCAGTACCGTCGGTGCCGGTGATGCCATGGTGGGTGGCCTGATTTACGGCCTGATGATGGGACAACCCTGCGAGCATACATTGCGCCTTGCTACCGCCATTTCTGCCATGACCGTCAGCCAAAGTAACGTCGGCAATATTGACCGCCAGCAACTCGCCAGCTTAATGACAAAAGTGGAACTCATTTCATTAAAAAAACAATCGAAAAAAACAGCCATCGAAAAACCAACAACAATAAGATGAGAACGCCATGAACATACTGATTATTAGTAATGAGAAACAAGGACAAGCACGCGCCTACCTCGCCAGACAAACGCTGGAGAATGTCATATCCCAACATGGCCTTACCCTGTCTGACGATCTAAGTACGGCTGAACTGGTGATCATCATCGGAGAATCTGTACCAGATAGCTTAAATCTGCATGACAATAAGTTGCATGGAAAGAAAATCTTTATTGGCTCCGCAGAACAGATAATCAGCGAACCCGAGGTATTTCTCCACAAAGCCCAAACAGAAGCGAGTGTTTATCATCAGCAACACACTACTGATACTGCAGAAAGCAAGGTTCAGCAAAAGCCTGTCAACATCGTTGCCATCACCGCCTGCCCGACCGGTGTCGCCCATACTTTTATGGCAGCCAAGGCACTGGAAACAGAAGCACAAAAACGCGGCTGGCAAATCAAGGTCGAAACCCGAGGCTCTGTGGGAAGCGAAAACTCTCTCACTAATGCCGAAATCGCGGCAGCAGATCTCGTGATTATCGCAGCCGATATCGAGGTTGAACTCACCCCTTTTTCCGGCAAACGACTTTACCGCACCTCGACGGGAGCAGCCCTGAAAAAAACTGCCAGCGAGTTGGATAATGCCCTAACCAAAGCTGAGATTTATACTGCGACTAGAACAACTTCTGCTCCCAGCAGGGACAATCAGGCAAATACCAGCATTTATCAACACTTGATGACCGGCGTTTCCTACATGTTACCCATGGTCGTCGCAGGCGGACTGTGCATCGCATTGTCATTTGTCTTCGGCATCGAAGCGTTTAGAGAGCCGGATACACTGGCTGCATCTCTGATGCAAATCGGCGGCGGCTCCGCACTTGCCCTCATGGTGCCCGTACTCGCTGGTTACATCGCCTACTCCATCGCAGGTCGCACGGGATTGGCTCCCGGACTTGTCGGCGGAATGCTCGCCGTTAGCTCTGGTGCGGGCTTCCTCGGCGGTATCATCGCAGGCTTTCTTGCTGGTTATATTGCCAAATTACTGACAACCAGACTTCGCCTACCACAAAGCATGGAAGCATTAAAACCAATCCTGATTATTCCACTGGTCGCAACACTGGCGACGGGATTAATCATGATTTACGTTGTCGGTAAACCCGTTTCAGCGATTATGGAATGGCTGACTCACTGGCTGAAATCGATGGGAACCACCAATGCCGTGATCCTCGGCGCAATACTGGGCGGCATGATGTGCACCGATATGGGCGGGCCGGTGAATAAAGCCGCTTATGCCTTTGGCGTAGGATTATTGAGTGCCCAGAGCTACGGCCCGATGGCCGCAATTATGGCAGCGGGAATGGTTCCACCAATAGCCATGTGGCTGGCAACAGTGATTGCGAGAACTAAATTTGACCAAAGTGAACGCGAAGGCGGAAAAGCAGCACTGGTACTGGGGCTATGTTTTATCTCGGAGGGAGCGATTCCGTTTGCGGCGAAAGATCCGGTAAGAGTCCTGCCAAGCTGCATTCTCGGCGGTGCAATTACAGGAGCGCTTTCGATGTACTTCAGCGTACAGCTAATGGCACCACATGGCGGGCTGTTTGTACTACTGATACCGGGCGCAATTACACCTGTATTGCCTTACCTGGGAGCGATTTTAGCGGGTACGCTGTTAACAGCCGGGGTTTATGGGGTGATTAAGAAGAAAGAAACTCAGGTAGTAGGTTGAGATGTTTTATAGGGGAGTGGTGGTGAAACTGCAACTCCTTAAACCCTCCAATAGGAGGAAAAACAAACATTGACCATAGTCGACATTTTCTTAAAAAAGACATCTTTGATACCACCCTCAAAGATCATATACTGTTTTGACGCACTATTTATGCCCAAAGTATAAAAATTAAGCAAGCGTTAAATGGTGCAATTGACTTAAATTAATATGCTTTTTAGCCTCTCGCAAGCTGTAATTAGCCTGTATTTTTAACCACGTTTCTGGTGTACTGCCAATCACTATAGATAACTTCAACGCCATTTCAGGAGTAACAGATGTCTGTCCTGAAAGAAGCCTGCTAGCAGTAGAAGGCGCAATTTCCATTGCCTTAGCAAACTGGCGCAAACTCACATTCATCTCGATTAGTATTTCTGCAATAATTTCACCAGGATGTGCGGGGTTAGCCATTTGCATTAGCGATAATCCTCCAAATTAAGAATTTCAGCATCACCGTTTATAAATTTAAATGTGATACGCCAATTTTCTGATACTTTGATTGATCAGATATTTTTACGATTACCTTTTAATTCATGAAGATCATAACCGGGAAGATTAATAGCCTCAATACAACTGGCAGAATCAATAATTGTAAGTCGGTTTTTTATTCGAGGAACTAGTTTTTGTTCCAACCCACTACTATCATTCTTTAAAAAGAATTTTTTCAGTCCTTTGTGCTTGAAACTCTTGATCATGGTAACCATGTTCCCAACTATGGAACAGTATAACGTATGTTCCATCTTCTACAACACTTTTATAATGTTATAGTCTTAATTAAATATTTCAGTACCAATTAATTAAATTGGTAAAGCATCCCTCTAAATTAAAGTAATAAATTTGGCTCTATTTATTATATTTTTTCTATCTAATACAATAAATAGCGAATCTATTTAGTGATAAATCTAATTTTATTAAAAATATCCTAACACTAACCATATCAATCATATGTACAGACGAAAAATACAGAAATTTCCCCACTCATTTAACTATCATGTCCGACAAACTCTTTTTCCTGCACTTCAGATTCAGAACTACTCCGCTTTCCCTCCAATTTAGCAATGACTGATGTAGCAATGCAGTTACCCACCACATTAGTGGCTGTGCGTCCCATATCAAGGAGCTGGTCAATAGCAAGGATCAATAATATACCCGCTTCAGGCAGTTTGAACATCGGGAGAGTGGCGGCAATAACCACTACAGAAGCACGAGCTACGCCAGCCATACCTTTGCTGGTAACCATCAGTGTTAACATAATCAGGATCTGTTCTGTGATACTCAAATCAATATTGTAAGCCTGCGCAATAAAAAGAATGGCAAAGGATTGGTACATCATCGAGCCATCAAGGTTAAATGAGTAACCCAGAGGCAATACGAAACTGGAAATTTTTTTCGGCACACCAAAACAGTTCAGTGCATTCATGGTCTTTGGATAGGCAGATTCGCTACTCGCGGTGGCAAAGGCCAGTATGATAGGCTCCCTGATAAGCTTCATCAGCAAAAAGATATCTTTGCCGAGGAAAAGAAACCCAATGGTCAGTAAAATGCACCAAAGTAAAAGTATCCCCAGATAGAAGAGAGCGATTAATTCGCCATATTCATAAAGCAACCCCATCCCTTCAATAGTAATGGCGGAGGCAATGGCAGCAAATACCGCAATTGGAGCCAATGACATAACATAATCTGTGATGCGGAACATGATGCGCCCCAGATCTTCAATCATAGTCACTATAGGGCTTGTTTTCTGACTATTCCGGCAAATATATGACAATGCTGAACCAAAAAAGAGAGAAAAAATAAGGATCTGTAATATTTCATTATTTGCCATAGCTTCCACAAAACTACTGGGAAATATATGGCTGATAAAGTTTTTCAGGGAAAATTCACCAGCATTCAGACTCGTATCGATATTTCCATGTTGTGGAATTGCAATATTTAGCCCGCCCCCTGGCTGGAACAGATTAGCTATCAGAGTGCCAATGCTAATCGAAATCAAGCCAGCAACAATAAACCATATCATTGCTTTGATAGTGATCCGTCCAACAGATGATGATCCTCCAATTGACATTAATCCGGCAACAATCGTGGAAAATATAAGCGGCCCAATAATCATTTTTATCAGACGCAGAAAGACATCGGTAATAATGTTGATATAAGAGGCAATTTCTTTTGCCTGACTGGCATCAAGATAATGATTAAATCCCCATCCCGTTATCACGCCAAGCAAAATGGCGATAATGATCTGCTTCATCAGTTTTTGCCTCTTCATTATTATCCCCTTATTTTTTGTTATGCTAATTACTCGGATTTATCCTTTAGTTACCTGGCTATATTTTATTACTTATTCTATTTAAAAATGTTATTTCATAAGAAGACCACAACCTGCATAACGGTGGGTTTTAAATATAGAATGAATAAGATTTAAATAGGTAAATTCTAAATAAACAAACCTAAAGTTTGTTTGGCATACAAGAAAAAACCAAAAATAAGCCATATAGAATAGGGAGTTAACTGGACATAAAACAATTCATAAAAACAATAACAT
>NZ_CAWQJR010000058.1:0-6971 GCF_963894935.1 Xenorhabdus sp. PB61.4 | reverse complement strand
TTCTAATAGTGAACTCTATTAAAGAGTCATTTAAAGAAGATTCTCTAATATAAAAACATAAGCCCAGATTTACTCTATTTCAGTTATATATAACATTAAACATTTCGGTGTATTTCAAAGTAAGTCAAATGTGACATTAGGTGATTAATGTCACATATAGGTATTTTTCACGGCTAATAAGAGATTTCGGATCTATAAATAATAATGCACCGGAGATTTATTGCATTGTCACCATTACTGGACTGGTGCCATATGAGGAATAAAAAATGAAAATATTAAAAACATTATTAGTGACTACTGGTTTACTTTTCAGTGTCAATACCTTTGCAGCCAGCGCCCCTGACAGAACTGAATGTATCGCTCCAGCCAAACCCGGTGGCGGGTTTGACTTAACCTGTAAATTAGCTCAGGTCTCATTATTAGAAACTAAAGTTATTAATTCTCCTATGCGGGTCACATTTATGCCCGGTGGAGTCGGCGCTGTTGCCTACAACGCTATTGTTGCCCAGCGGCCTGCTGAACCGGGAACGATTGTCGCCTTTTCCGGTGGTTCGCTGTTAAATCTTGCTCAGGGAAAGTTCGGGCGTTACAACGTGAATGATGTACGCTGGCTGGCGGGTGTTGGTACTGATTACGGTATGATTGCCGTTCGTCAGGACTCTCCTTATAAGACTTTAAAAGAGCTCATCAATGTATTTCAGAGCAACCCCGCCAATCTTGTTTTTGGTGCCGGGGCTTCCATCGGCGGTCAGGATTGGATGAAAACCGCATTGCTGGCCAAAGAAGCCGGTATTGATCCACACAAAATGCGTTATGTCGCCTTTGAAGGTGGTGGAGAAGCGCTTACCGCCCTGCTGGGTAACCATATTCAGGTTTTTTCCGGCGATATCAGCGAGGCTCTACCATACCTGACAAGTGATAAGATCCGTGTTCTTGCTGTCTATGCAGACAAAAGACTTGATGGCGTTCTGGCGGATATCCCGACAGCTAAAGAACAGGGTTACGACATTGTATGGCCGGTGATCCGGGGTTTTTACATGGGATCGAAAGTTTCTGATGAACAATATCAATGGTGGGTTGACACGTTCAACAAACTGCAACAAACCGACGAATTTAAAAAGCAGCGTGAGCTGCGTGGTCTGTTTGAATTCAATATGACAGGCAAAGAGCTGGATGATTATGTGAGAAAACAGGTTACTCAGTACCATGAAATGGCTAAATCTTTTGGTTTAGCGAAATGATAGGAACTGAATTATGAGTGATCGTATTTTTGCCATCATCTGGTTGGCGCTATGCGGAATAGGGCTGTTCATTGGCTGGGGCATCCATAGTGAATACAGTTATGAACCACTAGGCCCGCGCCCTTTTCCGATTGCTATTATTTCGTTAATGGCACTATGCGCACTGCTACTACTATTCAGAAAACCTGAAATAGTTAACTGGCCTGCCCCACAAACATTACTCCGTTTATTCTTGCTGATTACCTCTCTGATATTTTATGCCGGAACGTTTGAGTGGTTAGGCTTTCCTCTGGCAACAACATTATTGACTGTCAGCATCGCATTGCTGTTTAACGCCACGCTTCCCGCCGCAATTGTTTCTGGCGTGATCTTAGGTATCTCTCTCTTTTTTATCTTTGATCGCCTGTTAGATGTCACTCTGCCAATTGGTAGCCTGTTCAGGTAAGGAGATAAAAATGGATACATGGATATACCTAACACATGGTTTTGAAGTCGCATTAATTCCTAAAAATCTGATCATTGCATTAATCGGTTGTTTTATTGGTACTGTTGTTGGCCTGCTTCCGGGTCTTGGCCCAATCAATGGTGTTGCGATTTTATTACCTCTGGCGTTTGCTCTGAAGCTCCCGGCAGAATCCGCCTTAATCTTACTGGCAACGGTCTATATTGGCTGTGAATATGGAGGGCGGATATCTTCAATTCTACTGAATGTGCCGGGGGATGCCGCTGCTATTATGACCGCTCTGGATGGGCACCCGATGGCAAAACAAGGGAAAGCCGGGGTTGCATTATCTATCTCAGCAGTCAGTTCATTCTGTGGCTCAATTCTGGCTATTGCCGGGATCATTTTGTTTGCGCCTCTTCTGGCAAAATGGTCTTTAGCATTCGGGCCTGCCGAATATTTTGCCCTGATGGTTTTTGCAATTGCCTGTCTTGGCAGCATGATGAGCCATAACCCGGTTAAATCGCTACTGGCAGCCTTGATTGGTCTGGGTTTAGCCACCGTTGGCGTTGATTCCAACACCGGTGTTTATCGTTTCACCTTCGATAGTGTCCACCTCTCCGACGGAATTCAGTTTATTGTCGTTGTTATTGGACTATTTTCTGTCAGCGAAATTCTGTTGATGCTGGAAAGCACGTCTACCGGCCAAAAAGTCATAAGTAAAACCGGAAGGTTACTGTTTAATAAAAAAGAAGCTAAAACCTGTACCGGGCCAATATTACGCTCATCAGTTATTGGTTTCTTTGTCGGAATACTGCCCGGTGCCGGAGCTACCATTGCCAGCGCAATCACCTACATGACAGAAAAAAGGATCAGTGGTAACAGTGATTCGTTCGGTAAAGGTGATATCCGGGGGGTTGCCGCTCCTGAAGCTGCCAATAATGCATCGGCATGTGGCTCATTCATTCCCATGCTGACACTGGGTGTCCCCGGCTCAGGTACGACAGCGGTAATGATAGGTGCACTGACGCTCTATAACATCACTCCGGGACCTGCGATGTTCACCGAACAGCCGGATATCGTATGGGGATTAATCGCGGCACTGCTTATTGCCAATGTTCTATTACTAATTATGAATATCCCAATGATAGGGCTATTTACCCGTATGCTGAGCATTCCGCTGTGGTTTTTAGTTCCGGTCATTGCCAGTATTTCAGCAGTCGGCGTTTATGCTGTACACAGCACCACGTTCGACCTGATGTTAATGGTTGGTCTGGGGGTTTTTGGTTACATTCTCAGGAAAATGAACTTCCCAATGTCACCACTTATTCTGGGGTTTGTGCTCGGTGAAATGCTGGAACAAAACTTAAGACGGGCACTTTCAATCAGCAATGGTAGTTTTGATATCCTGTGGAGTAGTGCTATCGCTCAGTCTCTGCTGGTTTTAGCTGCACTGGTCCTTATTATTCCGCCTATATTACGGATCATTCGCAAAAAACGGCAGAAGAGCAGGGAAATTTATAGCCAATCCACATAACTGATGAATTGGCTATTATTCAGAACGATAAAATTTTCAGTTTCAGAAAATCAGTCAGAATATTTACGCATTACCAAAGATGCATTTGTACCACCGAACCCGAAGCTATTGGACATCACTGTTGTTAGCTCGCGTTCGGTTGGTTCTGTAATAATATTCATACCAAGCGCTTTTTCATCCAGCTCTTCGATATTAATACTCGGTGCAATAATCCCGTGCTCCAGCATCAACAGGCTGTAGATTGCTTCCTGAGCACCCGCCGCTCCCAAAGAATGCCCGGTCATCGCCTTAGTCGCTGAAATTGCAGGTGTGTTATCACCAAATACTTCTCGGATAGCTTCCAGCTCTTTCAGGTCACCAACCGGTGTCGATGTGCCATGTGTATTGATATAGTCTACTTCACCATCAATACCGTCCATGGCCATTCTCATACAACGAACAGCCCCTTCGCCTGAAGGTGCTACCATATCCATACCATCGGAATTTGCTCCGTAGCCAATAACTTCAGCATAAATATGCGCGCCACGGGCTAATGCATGTTCTAATTCCTCAACAACCACGATACCGCCACCGCCTGCGATAACAAAGCCGTCACGGTTTTGGTCATAAGTACGGGAAGCACGATCCGGCGTTTCATTATATTTGGTGGAAAGCGCGCCCATTGCATCAAATTCACAGGCTATTTCCCAGCTAAGCTCTTCACCGCCACCAGCAAAAATAACATCCTGTTTGCCAAGCTGGATTAACTCAACAGCATGACCGATACAGTGCGCAGAGGTCGAACAAGCGGAACTGATCGAATAGTTAACGCCTTTAATTTTAAATGGTGTTGCCAGACAGGCTGAAATACCGGAAGCCATTGTTCTTGTAACCATATAAGGCCCGACACCCCGTAAGCCACGGGCACGCATACCGTCCGCACAGACAACCTGATTATGCGGAGAACCGCCACCAGAGCCGACAACCAGCCCTGTGCGTAAATTAGAAACCTGATCATCTGACAGGCCGGAATCTTTAATTGCCTCGTCCATTGCCAGATAAGCATAAACAGAAGCATCACTCATAAAGCGCTGTGTTTTTCGGTCAATCAAACCCGTTGTATCCAGTTTGACATTTCCCCAAACCTGGCTGCGAAGCCCCATTTCTTTGAATTCTTCGGAAAAAGTTATCCCGGAAAGGCCTTCTTTCAGAGATTTAAGCACCTCTTTCTGGTTATTACCAATACTGGAAACAATTCCCAGACCAGTGATTACTGCTCTTTTCATTAATTACCTCATCAATATGTTTACCTGCGGGATTTCCTACTCGCACTTTAGCGTACACTTGTACGCTGAACAAGTCCGATCAGGTTAAAAATCGTGGAACAATTGATCAGAGTCAGTTCTTAAGATCCTCAATAGGTGGTGTAACAGCATCAAGACCGTTAAAATCCCTCATTATTATTCGCAAAAATACAGGTCATATTTTGAAAAACAGTATCGTGAAAAACAGTGCTATCAGTAGCGCGACCCTAAGCTGGAATGAACAGGGCACACCTATCTCTGAGCAGTTTGATGATGTTTATTTTTCAAATCAAGACGGGTTGGAAGAAACGGTATATGTATTTTTGAAAGGCAATCATTTTCCTCAACGTTTTAGCACACATCCTCGTTCTGATTGCGTTATTGCTGAAACCGGGTTTGGTACAGGGTTAAATTTTCTGGCGATATGGCGCGCTTTCTCAGCTTTCAGGCAGCAGTCACCCGATGCCACGTTAAAAAGGCTGCATTACATTAGCTTTGAAAAGTATCCATTAAAAATCGCAGATCTAAAAAATGCCCATCAGCGCTGGCCAGAACTTCAGCCATTCTCTGAGGAATTATGTCAACAGTGGCCCTTACCACTCTCAGGTTGCCATCGATTAATTCTGGATAATGGTGCTATCACGCTGGATCTTTGGTTTGGTGATGTAAATGAGCTATTACCCAAGATAACTTCTGGCCTGAACAGTAAAATTGATGCATGGTTTTTAGATGGTTTTGCCCCATCTAAAAATCCACAAATGTGGAGCGAACAACTGTTCACTTCAATGGCAAAATTTTCTCGTCCGGAAGGGACATTTGCGACTTTTACTTCCGCCGGTTTAGTTCGCCGTGGATTACAGGAAGCAGGCTTTGATGTCAAAAAAATAAAAGGTTTCGGACGTAAAAGAGAGATGCTGACGGGCACTTTACTTCCCACAGCTCACAATTCCAGTTCTGATACCCCCTGGTTTACCCGCCAAAGTGCAACATATACTGATGATATCGCCATCATTGGCGGCGGTATTGCCAGCGCACTCACTGCCTTAGCTCTATTGCGCCGTGGTGCAAAAGTCACCCTATATTGTCAGAATGAACATCCCGCACAGAATGCGTCAGGTAATCAACAAGGCGCACTGTACCCCTTACTGAATGGTCAGAATGATCCACTAGAGCGCTTTTTTACCTCCGCATTTACTTTTGCCCGACGCCAGTACGATCACCTGACTGAGCAAGGTATTTTATTTGATCATCAGTGGGATGGAGTTAGCCAGCTGGCTTACGATGAAAAATCGGATAAAAAAATCTCCGGGATACTCCAGACAGTATGGCCAGAAGAAATTGCTGTTGAAATGGATCGCCAGCAACTGAGCCTGATTAGTGGACTGGATGTCAATTATCATGGGGTTCATTACCCACAAGGAGGATGGTTATATCCGGGGCAACTGACTCAGGAAGCCATCAAACTCGCACAACAACGTGGTATGTGTACGCATTTTAACCATAAAATAATACGGCTGGCTCAATATGAAAACGGCTGGCAGCTACATATTGAACATCAGGGGCAAGTGCAGTTTAAAACCCATAAAGCGGTTGTTATTGCCAACGGGCATTGTTTGCCACAATTTGAACAAACTGAAAAGCTCCCAGTGACTGCTGTTCGTGGGCAGGTCAGTCATATTCCAACTACCGAGCGTCTCAGCCAGCTAAAAAGTGTGCTCTGTTACGATGGTTATATGACGCCTGTCAATCCACACAATCAATATCACTGTATTGGTGCAAGTTACCAACGTAATTTTCTGGATATTGAGTATTCCTCCGCCGAGCAACAAGAAAACCGAGACCGTTTATTGAAGTGTTTTCCTGATATTGAGTGGGTGAAAGAGATTGATATATCAGAAAATAAATCTCGTCAGGGAATACGCTGTGTCATTCGGGATCATATGCCAATGGTGGGTAATGTGCCTGTTCTCAGGGAGATTCTGGAAAAGTATGCCAACTTGCCCCAACAAATGCAGTCCGGAGAGAAAATTGATGAGTCCCCCTGTTATCCTGACCTGTTTGTTATTGGTGCGTTAGGATCTCGTGGATTATGCTCTGCCCCTTTAAGCGCTGAGTTACTCGCAGGACAAATTTTTGGTGAAGCTCTACCGCTTGATGATGAAACATTAGCAGCTTTAAACCCTAATCGCTTCTGGGTCAGAAAACTGTTACGTGGAAAAAAGGTAAAAACCGAAAAACCTTAAATGACACTGATGCCACACAGCAATTAAAGAAGCCAATCTCCAGTCACGTAGATAAATTATGTGACTGGGGGAATGATTAATAACAGAATGACAATTGGCTCATATAATCAGAGGGGACCTTGTTTAGTATTTTGTGTAATCGCCATTTTCGTTTAAACGTGACCGTCTAAACGGTCACCAAATTCAATCATAAAACGACTCATCGCAAGACGCCAATCTTGGATA
>NZ_CAWQJR010000057.1:0-59389 GCF_963894935.1 Xenorhabdus sp. PB61.4 | reverse complement strand
GTAAAAATTGAATAGTATTTATAAAGATAAGGGAATTAATAACAAGAAGCAATGCAGAAGAAAGGGAAACAACGAGAAAAAGTAAGCATATCGATTCATATCTCTAATATACTTACTATTAATAATGACTTTAATATTGGACAGCAGTAAAAATTTACAATTTCTCTTCCTATCTACCGGATAGAAAATTGCCGTCAATATCAATCAAGGCTCAATTTCAATATCAGAAAGGGGATAACAGCTACAAGGTAAAATCTCGCCCTCATTAACAAATGCTAATGGCTTACAAGGATACCCTACCTTCCCTTTTAGCAATCGAACACGACAAGAACCACAATATCCTTCACGACATTGATATTCAATCTGTACTTTGCCTTGTTCTAAAGCTTCCAACAGATTACTGTGAAGATGGGAAGAGTAATAGACAGATAATCCCTGCCTCAAAGGCAGGGTAACTTTGTAATCAGCCATATCAGAGTTCGAAACCGCTGAGATCCTCAGTATTGACTTCCGAATCAATCTGACCAACCAAATAAGAGCTGACTTCGACTTCCTGTGGAGCCACCTGAACATTGTCAGAAACCAACCACGAATTGATCCAAGGAATCGGGTTTGAGCGAATTTCAAATGGCAGCTTCAGGCCTACAGCCTGCATGCGAATATTAGTAATATATTCAACATACTGACTCAGAATGTCTTTATTCAGGCCAATCATCGAGCCATCTTTAAACAGATACTCTGCCCATTCTTTTTCCTGTTCAGCTGCCTGTACAAACAGGTCATAACACTGCTGTTCACACTCTTGTGCAATTTCTGCCATTTCAGGATCATCCTGACCAGAGCGCAGCAGGTTCAGCATGTGTTGAGTACCTGTTAAATGCAGGGCTTCATCACGAGCGATCAATTTGATGATTTTTGCATTGCCTTCCATCAATTCACGTTCAGCAAACGCAAAGGAACAAGCAAAGCTGACATAGAAACGAATAGCTTCCAGCGCATTAACACTCATCAAGCATAAATAAAGCTGTTTTTTCAGCGCGCGCAAACTTACTGTGATTTCCTGACCCGCAACATTATATGTACCCTCACCCAACTGGTGATAGTAATTGGTCATTTCAATCAGATCGTCGTAATACTTTGAAATATCTTGCGCTCGTTTCAGGATCTGCTCATTTGTAACAATATCGTCAAATATAACAGCAGGATCATTCACGATATTACGGATAATATGTGTATAAGAACGCGAATGAATTGTTTCTGAAAACGACCATGTTTCAACCCACGTTTCTAATTCCGGGATTGAAATCAGCGGCAGGAACGCTACGTTCGGGCTGCGGCCCTGAATAGAATCCAGCAACGTCTGATATTTCAGATTACTAATAAAAATATGTTTTTCATGATCCGGCAGCGCGTTGTAATCGATGCGATCACGGGAAACATCAACTTCCTCAGGACGCCAGAAAAACGAGAGCTGTTTTTCAATCAGCTTTTCAAAAATAGGGTACTTCTGTTGATCATAACGCGCTACATTCACAGGTTGGCCGAAAAACATCGGCTCCTGTAACTGATCATTTTTTACTTGCGAAAAAGTAGTATAGGACATAGTTTCCTCAGATTAAATTTTACACGCGCCGCCTTCACAATCGGAATCAGCAGATTCGACAACTTCTTCCAAATCATCCTGAGCATCTTCCGCACCGTCTCGGGTGTTGTGGTAATACAGAGTCTTCACGCCATATTTGTAAGCGAGCAGTAAATCTTTCAGCAATTGGTTCATCGGAACTTTGCCGTTAGGGAAACGCGCTGGGTCATAGTTAGTGTTGGCAGAAATAGATTGATCGATAAATTTCTGCATGATCCCTACCAATTGCAGATAACCGTCAATGCTTGGCATTTGCCACAGCAATTCATAAGATCTTTTCAGACGATCATATTCCGGTACAACCTGGCGCAGAATGCCATCTTTTGATGCCTTAATGCTGACGTAACCTCTTGGTGGTTCAATACCATTTGTTGCATTGGAAATCTGTGAAGAAGTTT
The DNA here is from genome assembly GCF_963894935.1 of Xenorhabdus sp. PB61.4. Classification (NCBI taxonomy): domain Bacteria; kingdom Pseudomonadati; phylum Pseudomonadota; class Gammaproteobacteria; order Enterobacterales; family Morganellaceae; genus Xenorhabdus; species Xenorhabdus sp. PB61.4. Next base: position 57,349 of record NZ_CAWQJR010000057.1, on the reverse strand, counting down.
CCGATGGCATCAGCGCTGATAAAGTTGAGTTACGCAGACCATATTGCAGGATATCGCTACGCAGAGCTTCCCAGTCCATATGCAATGGTTCATTGGTCAATGTATCCAGCGATTTTTTATATGTATCAATCGGCAGAATGCCCCGTGAATACGTTGTTTCACCAAACCACGGACATGCTCCCTGCTCTTTAGCCAGCTTATTGGAAGCTTTCAGCAAATAATACTGAATAGCTTCAAATGTTTTATGCGTCAAACCATTCGCACTGCCATCAGAATAACGAACACCGTTTTTCGCCAGATAATAAGCAAAGTTAATGACACCAATACCCAGTGTACGACGCCCCATTGAACCCTGTTTAGCCGCAACAATCGGATAATCCTGATAGTCCAGCAAGGAATCCAGTGCGCGAACAGCCAAATCTGCCAGTTCTTCCAGCTCACTCAGATTCTCAATAGCTCCAAGGTTGAACGCAGACAGCGTACATAATGCGATCTCGCCATTTTCATCGTTAATGTTATCCAACGGTTTGGTCGGCAGAGCAATTTCCAGACACAGATTCGACTGACGAACAGGCGCAATAGCCGGATCAAACGGGCTGTGTGTATTACAGTGGTCAACGTTCTGAATATAAATACGGCCGGTTGAAGCACGTTCCTGCATCATCAAAGAGAACAGCTCTACTGCCTTGATACGCTCTTTACGGATATTGCTGTCATTTTCATATTGCGTATACAGGCGTTCGAATTCATCCTGATCAGCAAAGAAAGCATCATATAACCCCGGTACATCGGACGGGCTGAACAGAGTAATGTCTTGCCCTTTGATCAAGCGTTCATACATCAGCTTGTTGATCTGCACACCATAGTCCATATGGCGAACACGGTTTCCTTCAACACCACGGTTGTTTTTCAGCACCAGCAGGCTTTCTACTTCCAGATGCCACATTGGGTAGAACAATGTCGCCGCACCACCACGAACACCACCCTGAGAGCAGGATTTCACTGCTGTCTGGAAGTGCTTGTAAAAGGGAATACAACCAGTATGGAAAGCCTCACCACCGCGGATCGGGCTGCCCAATGCACGGATACGGCCTGCATTCACTCCAATACCTGCACGCTGGGATACATATTTCACAATCGCACTGGATGTTGCATTGATAGAATCAAGGCTGTCACCACATTCAATCAGAACACAGGAGCTGAACTGACGGGTTGGAGTACGAACTCCCGCCATAATCGGCGTTGGTAATGAAATTTTAAAAGTAGAAACCGCATCGTAAAAACGACGGATATAATCCAGACGTGTTTCCTTCGGATAGGTGGAAAACAAGCATGCAGCTACCAGTACATACAAGAACTGGGCGCTTTCATAAATTTCACCGGTAACACGGTTCTGTACCAGATATTTGCCTTCGAGTTGTTTAACAGCTGCGTAGGAAAAATCCATATCACGCAGATGGCTAATAAAACTGTCCATTTGCTCGAATTCTTCTTTGGAGTAGTCTTCCAGCAAATGTTTGTCATACTTACCTAAATCGACCATACGTACAACGTGGTCATATAACGCTGGCGGCTCAAATTGACCATAAGCCTTTTTGCGCAGGTTAAAAATGGCTAAACGCGCTGCCAGATACTGGTAATCCGGGGCATCACCTGAAATCAGGTCAGCAGCAGCCTTAATCATGGTTTCATGGATATCGGATGTTTTAATACCGTCATAAAATTGAATCTGGGAACGCAACTCTACTTGTGATACTGAGACATTTTTCAGCCCTTCGGCAGCCCAGGCAACAACCCGGTGAATTTTATCAAGATCAATTTGTTCTTTATGCCCATCACGCTTGGTTACTAGCAGACTCTGGTTCATGAGGAAATACACCTTCTTTTTCGTATCTCGCCTTGAATTGTTTTTCCTGTCCGTTGACAGCACGATGCCCCCAAGAAGACTGAAAGCCAGTTGGGAACTAGTAGCAGTGAAACGTCCAGAAACACAATATATAGGGGGTAAATAAAACTGTAATAACAAGATAATGTTAATTTCGCATTTTATCAAGTGTACAAGATCGGGAAGTTTTGTGGATAACTTGAGGATTAATTTTGTCAAAAAGCCGATAACCTGCGTAGTTACTTGATGTTACTTTCGCAAACCTATCGGCAGAAACTCAAAAATAAAAACTTAAAAAAAGTATCTATTTGTTGTTTTATTAATCCTTTAATTGATCTTGTTAAGCGGATTGGGTATGAAGCATGTAATTCACATCCACATTGTGTCCAAGACGAAATTTATCTGTTAACGGATTGTAATGAAGGCCAATAATATGTTGATCTTTCAGGGAAGTTTTATCCAGCCAGCCAATTAGCTCCGAAGGGCGGATAAATTTTTTCGCATCATGTGTTCCTTTTGGCACCATGTTCAAAATATATTCAGCGCCGATAACAGCGATTAGCCACGCTTTTCTATTGCGGTTAATGGTGGAAAAAAACACATGGCCGCCAGGTTTAACCAGTTTGGCACAAGCGCGAATAGCCGACCCCGGATCGGGGACGTGTTCCAGCATTTCCATACAGGTAACGACATCATAGGCGTGCGGATGCTGTTCGGCATGACTTTCCACGGTTTCCTGCACATAAGTCACCGACATACCGGATTCCAATGCATGCAGCCGGGCAACCTGCAATGGTTCAAAACCCATGTCCAGACCGATCACATCTGCCCCTTCACGTGCCATACTCTCTGACAGTATTCCGCCACCACATCCGACATCCAGTACTTTTTTACCAAAAAGCCCTTCGGCTCGTTGCAGGATATAGTTCAAACGTAATGGATTAATACGGTGTAATGGCTTAAATTCGCCGTCAAGATCCCACCATCGGGAAGCAACTGCTTCAAATTTTTCGATTTCCTGTTGATCCACGTTGGCATGTGATTGAGTGTGTGAATCGGGGGTTTTAGCGTTCATCAGCAATATCGCTCCTAGGAACTGCTTCACAGAAAACTGGTTCACAGAAAACTGATTCACAGAAAATGTAACAGTATTATGGGGATGTGTGATAAGAAACTATTATACACACCTTAATCTTGAAATACCCGCATCTGATTTTTATAAAACTGTCAATTTGTGGTATAATTCTAAGCCTTTGAATTCGGAGTATGAGGGACAGTGGCTCCATGAGCGACATTGCCAGAGAAATCACCCCGGTCAATATCGAAGAAGAGCTGAAAAGCTCATATCTGGATTATGCGATGTCCGTTATTGTTGGACGCGCACTGCCAGATGTTCGAGACGGACTGAAGCCCGTACATCGCCGTGTACTTTTTGCGATGAATGTACTGGGAAATGATTGGAATAAACCCTATAAAAAATCTGCCCGCGTTGTTGGGGATGTGATCGGTAAATACCATCCACACGGCGACACCGCTGTTTACGACACGATCGTTCGTCTGGCACAGCCATTCTCCATGCGTTATATGCTGGTTGACGGTCAGGGGAACTTTGGGTCAGTTGACGGCGACTCTGCGGCTGCGATGCGTTATACCGAAGTACGCATGTCAAAAATAGCCCATGAATTGCTGGCAGACCTGGAAAAAGAGACCGTCGACTTTGTGCCTAACTATGATGGCACTGAGCAAATTCCCGATGTAATGCCAACCCGTATCCCCAATCTACTGGTGAATGGTTCATCAGGGATTGCGGTCGGCATGGCAACTAATATACCGCCTCATAACCTGTCTGAGGTGATCGATGGCTGTCTGGCTTATATTGATGATGAAAATATCAGTATTGAAGGCCTGATGGAATATATCCCGGGGCCTGATTTCCCGACAGCAGCCATTATTAATGGTCGTCGTGGTATTCAGGAAGCCTACCGCACTGGTCGCGGTAAAGTTTATATCCGTGCCCGCGCAGAAGTTGAAACTGACGAGAAAAATGGCCGCGAAACCATTATCGTCAATGAAATCCCTTATCAGGTAAACAAAGCTCGCCTGATTGAGAAAATCGCTGAACTGGTGAAAGATAAGCGTATCGAAGGGATTAGTGCGTTACGTGACGAATCCGATAAAGATGGTATGCGCATCGTTATCGAAGTAAAACGTGATGCGGTCGGTGAAGTTGTTCTGAATAATCTGTACTCTCTCACCCAGTTGCAGGTTTCATTCGGTATCAACATGGTTGCTCTGCATCAGGGTCAACCTAAGCTGCTTAATCTGAAAGAAATTCTTTCTGCATTTGTCAGCCACCGTCGTGAAGTTGTCACGCGCAGAACGATTTTTGAACTACGCAAAGCCCGCGATCGTGCTCATATCCTTGAAGCACTGGCTATTGCGCTGGCAAATATCGATCCGGTTATCGAATTGATCCGCCGTGCTCCTACTCCTGCTGAAGCGAAAGCAAACCTCATTTCTCAGGCATGGGAATTAGGTAATGTTGCAGCAATGCTGGCTCAGGCCGGTGACGATGCCGCTCGTCCTGAGTGGCTGGAGCCAGAATTTGGTATCCGTGACGGCAAGTACTATCTGACCGAACAACAGGCTCAGGCTATTTTGGATCTGCGTTTGCAGAAACTGACCGGTCTGGAGCACGAAAAGCTGCTTGATGAATACCGTGAGCTGCTGAAAGTTATCGCTGAACTGATGTTCATTCTGGAAAGCCCTGAGCGTCTGCTGGAAGTCATCCGGGAAGAGTTACTTGCCATCAAAGAGCAGTATAACGATAAACGTCGTACTGAACTGACTGAAAACTCAGCAGATATTAACATTGAAGACCTGATCAATCAGGAAGATGTTGTGGTCACACTTTCCCATCAGGGATACGTAAAATACCAGCCTCTGTCTGATTATGAAGCCCAGCGCCGTGGTGGTAAGGGTAAATCCGCAGCACGTATCAAAGAAGAAGATTTCATTGAGCGTCTGCTGGTAGCCAATACTCACGATACAATTCTTTGCTTCTCTAACAAAGGCAAAATGTACTGGCTGAAAGTCTATCAGTTGCCAGAAGCAAGTCGCGGTGCCCGTGGCCGACCAATCGTCAACCTGTTGCCATTAGATCAGGACGAGCGCATTACCGCTATTCTGCCAGTACGTGAGTATGAAGAAGGTCTGAATATCTTCATGGCAACTGCAAGTGGCGTTGTTAAGAAGACTAAACTCAGCGAATTCAGCCGTCCGCGTAGCGCCGGTATTATCGCCGTTAATCTGAATGAAGGCGATGAACTGATCGGTGTTGACCTCACTGATGGCAGTAATGAAGTCATGCTGTTCTCTGCACAGGGTAAAGTTGTCCGTTTCCTTGAAGAAGAGGAAGAAACGCTGGAAGATGGTACGGTTCGCGTGAAAGGCGTCCGTGCAATGGGACGTACAGCAACCGGAGTCCGGGGTATTAAACTGGCTGAAGGAGATAAAGTCGTTTCCCTGATTATTCCTCGCGGAGAAGGACAGATCCTGACGGTGACAGAAAACGGTTATGGAAAACGAACCGCAGAGAAAGAATACCCAACCAAATCCCGTGCAACTCAGGGCGTTATCTCGATCAAGGTCAGTGAACGTAACGGTAATGTGATTGGGGCAATTCAGGTTGAACCAACCGATCAAATCATGATGATTACTGATGCGGGAACATTGGTACGCACCAGAGTGTCTGAAGTCAGCACCGTCGGCCGTAATACTCAAGGGGTTACCTTGATCCGCACGGCAGAAGATGAAAAAGTAGTTGGCTTGCAGCGTGTAGCTGAACCTGATGATGAAGATGAAGACAGTGATATAATCACGCCTTCTGATGAAGAAAGTAATGGAGCAGAAAATCAGGAATAACATCCTCTTTTTCTGAACCACTGATACATTAAGAAAAGCAGGTATAAAAAATACCTGCTTTTTTATGTGATTTTTTTTAGTACCAAATGCTACTTTGTATTCCCTGCTACACTAGTATATGCTGTTAACAGTTATTATTGACCACATTTTTATCAGGCGACCTCTTGAGATATCTATCTTCATTTCATACATCACTAAAGATATCCCGCTACCTTTTTCGGGTACTTGGTTTTATGTTATGGGCATTAGGCGCGTTATTAACCACTTTCTATCTGGCTAATATTTTTAATAAGGGTAAATCAGATATTCGTCAGGACTATAATACTGTCTACGATATAATGTTCTCCTATATTCGGAATACGACTGGTACTCTGCATGATCTCCAATATATGACGGAAAAATATTTATCCCAGAAGAATGAAAAAAAACTGATTATTAACCTGCCACATAATAACTCCCATTTTTTGTATACACCGCTGAGTATACATTCTAATTGTGATTTTCTGAGTAATGAAACAGACCACTACTTAAAATCATTAAATGAGCTGTTCTTCTTTTGGAAAGATAATATTGTTATGCCACAGGGCATTAATCAGGTTTTTGTAGTCGATATTCAAAGTATGTGCATGATGAATTCTCCAATTCGCGGGACAATAACCGATCCTGACATACTAAAAAAAATGGTTTATGAAAATTACCGACGTCTGATATTTGACCAAGAGAAAGGAAAAAATCAAAATATCTATTGGGCAGCTCCAAATACAAGTTCCGACAGTGGTAGCTTTTATATCCTTGCTCCTATTTATAGCAATGGGAAAATGATTGCAATGATAGGCGTCGAACAATCTATCAGGCTGGATACTTTTATCCCCGATCATGACAGGAATATTACTCTTACACTACTAAATCATTATAATAAGCCTGAATTATATTATCCTGCAAGGAATGGTAATACATCCAACACGATTGGCTACAATACGCAAGTGCCTTATTTTGGCTATAGTGAAAACTTTTCTCATTTATTATTAAAACGACGTTTAGCACCCTCATCATTCAGTGTGGTATATTCAGAACCCTTAATGAATATTTTTAATGCATTCAAACATAAAATCATTAATAGCATTATTCTTAATATCACCTCTGCGATTCTGATTATCTTTTTTGTCTGGTTATTTGAGAGAAAAATGTTCTCTCCTGCTGAAAATAATGCTCTTCGCCTGGAAGAGAATGAGCAGTTTAACCATAAAATCGTTGCCTCAGCTCCTGTCGGCATCAGTATTTTACGGATTAGTGATGGTGCTAATATATTAAGTAATGAACTTGCACATAACTATACTAGAATGCTGACATTTGAAGATCAAAAACGCATTATTGATATCATTTGTGATAAAAGCAGCAGCTACATTGATGTTGTCACCAGCAATAATAATCATCTGCAAATTAGTTTTGTGCATTCACGCTATCGCAATGAAGAAGTCGCAATCTGTGTTCTGATTGATATCAGTACCCGGGCAAAAATGGAGAAATCATTACAGGAAATGGCCTCAGCCGCAGAGCAGGCCAATCAGGCAAAATCAATGTTTCTGGCAACAGTGAGCCATGAATTAAGGACGCCATTATATGGCATTATCGGGAATCTTGAATTACTACAATCCTATCCATTGTCACCGGAAACCGCCCGGTTATTATCGACAATGAATAATTCATCATCACTGCTGTTAAAGATTATTAGTGATATTCTTGATTTCTCCAAAATAGAATCTAATCAATTGAAAATTGATGCCAAAGAATTCAGCTGTAAAGAAGTCATATCTCATGTAATTTCAAATTACCTCCCCCTTATCGCGAAAAAAAATCTGGGATTCTATTGTTATATTGAACCAGATGTACCTGACTACATTAATAACGATCCGGTGAGGCTTCAGCAAATTATTTCTAACTTGTTAAATAATGCGATTAAATTTACAGAAACGGGCTGCATTGTTATATCCATCGCGATAAGACACGGCTATATGTATATCAGTATCAAAGATACAGGGCTAGGAATAGAAAATAAATTACAGGCGCAGTTATTTGAACCATTTTTTCAAACCAGTACCAATAAAGAGAATGCATCACAAGGTACCGGATTGGGTTTAGCTATTTGTGAAAAATTAATCAACCTGATGGATGGTGATATTGAGTTTGTATCCCAACAATATGTTGGCAGTATTTTCTCTATCCGGCTTCCGTTATATGGTGCAAGATATGATAAGGATAAATACCAGACTAACACCTATTCTCCAAAGCATGCTCAACAAAAAATCGTCTTAGATATTCACAATGATTGTTTAGAAAAATATCTGTACAACTTGCTTACAAAGGCACATTTTCAAATTGCTTTATATGATGAAAATAAAGCCATTGATTCTGAATTTTTAGTCAGTGATCTCCCTATGGAGCCCAATAATTCTGTCCATTATCGCATTGAAATATCAGAACAGCATATCGGGGAACCTCAAAACACCCATAATAATTACTGGTTGCATAACACTTACCAGATTAGCAATTTTGCTGCTTTTATTAATAGCCTGCTATCAGACAATAATTATATGCCTATGTCTTCTGCTTCAACAATAACAACGCCAGTCAAAGTAGATGACAGACTAAATAAAATTAGGATTTTAGTTGTTGATGACCATCCTATCAATCGGCATTTACTGGTTGAACAATTAAGCACACTAGGCCTCAAAACAGCAATGGCTAATGACGGGCTTGATGCTATTGAATATCTGAAAAATAACGAAACTGATATTATTCTGACCGATGTTAACATGCCCAATATGGGTGGTTATGAATTCACAAAATATTTAAGAAGTAAAGGATATACTAAACCCATCATTGGGATTACAGCGAATGCAATGGCAGAGGAAAGGCAACGTTGTGCTGATGTCGGTATGGATTATTGTTTACTAAAACCAGTATCACTGACAAAATTGAAAGAAACATTAGTGGCACATATAAGATCGGCAACATAAATCACCGATCCTATACTGAAAGAAATAACAAATAGGCTATTTAACCATATCATTGTCAATAGTGACTGAAGATAAGTAATTAAGTAACGCAATATCGTTATCCACTCCCAGTTTTATCATTGCAGATTTTTTCTGACTACTAATGGTTTTTATACTACGATTAAGCTTCTTTGCAATATCTGTAACAAGTAGCCCCTCAGCAAATAAACGCAGCACTTCACTCTCTTTTGGAGATAAACGCTTATCTCCGTAACCATTAGCATTCACTTTTTCTAACAATTTAGAAACACTTTCAGGTGTAAATTGTTTACCTTTTTGTAGCGCAGAAAGTGCTTTAGGCAAATCGGTTGGCGCTCCCTGCTTTAAAACAATCCCTTCAATATCAAGTTCAAGTACTGCACTTAAAATAGCCGGATTATTGTTCATCGTTAAAACAACGATAGCCAGTGTCGGATAATGGCGTTTAATATATTTTATCAGGGTGATGCCATCGCCATATTTGTCACCGGGCATTGACAAATCCGTTATGAGAACATCTGCTTCTATATGTGGCAAACTATTAATCAGTGTAGTTGAATTTTCAAACTCACCGACAATATTAATCCACTCAATTTGTTCAAGTGACTTGCGGATGCCAAATAAAACAATAGGATGGTCATCGGCAATAATGACATTAAGGTTATTCATATTATTGGTTACCTTGGCTGCAACAGCTTTGTGACAAAGGAATCAATACGGCTGATGCTACTTTTGATTTCTACTTCATTATTGTCTGCTATGTGTTGTTCCAACGCCTCACATAATGTTTTTAGCAATTTAAAGTCTAACATAGCAAACGCACCTTTAAGGCGGTGTGCCGTTTGCGAAAGTGATATTAAGTCATAGCGTTCCATATCAGTATACAGCTTAGTAACATCCATCGGTACCGTCTCTATAAATAATTTCCTATAATTACTGTCTACCAGCTGCGTGTGATAACTTTTAAGGGTATTACAAATATTACTATCTACATTTTGAACAAAATCTGATTCTGGTTTCAGATCAGAGGCGATCTCGTCAGACTCAATTAAGCTGAAATTTTCTTCAATCAGCAGCGATATCGCATTGATAACATCACCAACAAAATTGTAATTACACTGAACCAAACCAGCTTGCATTTGCTTAAACCCTACTAAATTACCTACTAATAATATAGTTGGCTTTTTTGTTTTGTTCTGTTTATCAGTAAGAATAATATCGTATTCTTCCGTAACATTTTCTGTGCTTTTTTCAAAATATGTTGCTCCATAATTATCAAGATAATTATGGATTATTTTTTTAATTTCAGGATTACTGATATCTACTAGGGCAATAACCCCTTCCAATAGTTGCGGGGTCTCTATATCTTCATCTTGTTGAGATAACGGCAAACTAACAACATAATGCGTTCCCAGTCCCAGTTTACTGTTAATTTGAAGATTTCCTCCCATCTTTTTACATAACTGATTGCACAAATAAAAGGCTAACCCAGAATTTGTATAATATTTATCTTCTGCTAACTTATGTAAGAAAGGGTAATTTAAACTATTCAGATCTTTCTCGCTAAGACCTGAACCGCTATCAATTAACTCAATCTGTATGTGGCTGTTATATTTACCGGAGGTACTGACGTTAAGTGATATTTTCCCATAACTGGTTGTTGTAATAGCATAATTTAATAATAATGAAACTATTTTACTTATTGCTTGCCCATCACCGTTGAATATGGACTCATGAGGAATGTTAAAATGATAATAAGCCTTCAGACTCTTAGCATTTAGCGTTGGAAGAAATATTTTTAATATATTTTCCAGTTGCGAGGATAAAGAGAATATCTCATTAGCAGGCTTCCAGTCATCTGATTCTAACCCATTGAGTAATGAAATATTTTCAACCCAATCGGTAATATATTCTGATTTTAACAGCAACCTATCCAATGAATATTGGATATCTTCATCTTGTGACTTCTCTTTCAATTGAATAACAAGATCGTTCAGCTCCTGAATAGGCTCTTTTATTTCATTATTAATATTTAGCAACATTGAACGTCTGGCGTATACACTTTTCTCATATTCTCGTTGAGCAAGCTGTAACCGTTTATTGATCATTACCTCCTGATCCCGGCCCTGAAATAAGAAAAGGTATGTTTCAGGCAATAGATTACTGCTATACATTTTTACTTCATAAACCGCATCCTCAATCGAGGTTTGAATAACACCATGATGCTGTTCTGCCATTATTTTAACCTTATCCAAATCAAGATAAGGCAATAGTTTTTCGGCAATTTTATTACTGCTAATCAGTTGGTTAGATGAAAAATCATAAATCAGCAACCCAATGGGTATATTGGAAACAATATCATTTTCCAAAGAGTTTTTGATTTTCAGTTCCTGATCCATTGATGCATTAGGCGTGATATATCGCCGACGGATATAAAATAAACCACTGAATGAGAGCAATAAGAAAAGCAATATCGAAAGTAACAGCCAAATATTTCTGAGCAATAAATCTACAACAAGTGCTTTCAGTGGAACCTGATATATCAATTTATATGGCACAATATTCAGTGACTGAGAAAATTCCAGCCAAAAACCGTTTAAAGAAACATCAACTTTACTTGTCTTGTCAAGATCATATTCATTGTTTGAGTTCAGCCGAAAATTTGCCGCTGACATATCAACCGGCAGGAGGTTATTAATTGGTAGATCAAAGGCGATAACGGTGGTTAATTGCCCAGGTGAGTTGAATGCGGCTTTATAGGTATAGAAATAAATATTCTCTCCGCGCAATGAATGAATAGATGAGATACTTTCTCTTTCATCCAGCGCTATTGACTGAGCCAGCATTTCAGAACGCTTAAAATCAGAGGTCAGGGTCAGATAACTTTCCTTAAATCTGATTTCCGGTTTTAAAATAGGATGCGTTGTCACCAGTAGTAAATTGTTATCCTTACCATTGAGGTAATACATAGATTCATATTCATTACGCGAACCCCAGAGGATTTCAAGATAATGGGATAATTTCTGAGCCAGTTGCACACTTGAATCATTGTAACTACCAAAAATAATTGCATCGATATTTTTGCTATTGTTTTCCAGCCAATAAATATTAGGGCCTACTCCCAGTGTAGGTACAGTCCCCAGAGAAGATAGTGACTGAGAATTAGACTGTTCGAAGATACGCCCTGCATGGTAGCGATAATCTTTAATCTGCAATCGCATTTTAGCTGTCACACTGCTGACGGCATATTTTTTCTCCATCAACCAACTATCAAAATAGTTATACCCAAATAAAAATAGAGACGTAAAAAGCAGAATAATAAACAGTGCATAAAAACGGGGGATAGCAGATGGCTTAATAGGTGCTTGTTTATACATTCTTTGAATGGCTACCTTTCATGTGAAGATATTTATGGTTAAATTTAATTCAATTTGCAATAAAATAAGTCATTGAGTTGTGTTAATACTAGCAGGTTAGCGGATAAAAAGGCCACCAGCGTTCGAAGATTGAGCAAACAGTAAAAAAATAACAATTTTTTCCTTTCGGGGGCTAGACACATCCCAGAGATATAGGCATAATCTCGCGCCATGGAAGGATGGCCGAGCGGTCGAAGGCAGCGGTCTTGAAAACCGCCGATGGGAAACCATCCTAGAGTTCGAATCTCTATCCTTCCGCCAAATTTCGCCGGCTTAGCTCAGTTGGTAGAGCAACTGACTTGTAATCAGTAGGTCACCAGTTCGATTCCGGTAGCCGGCACCAAATAAAATCAACGTGTTATGACGTTGTCCCGAATGCCCTGATAGTCTCTTGTGTCATATTTGTGTCATGACTGATTATCAGGGCATCGATCTTTTTAGCGTGCTCTGTCAAATGATTGGGCGCTAAATGCGCATACCGCCTCACCATCTCAATTGACTCCCAACCCCCATTTCCTGCAATGCACTCAAAGGTACTCCAGCCTGAACAAGCCAGCTTGCCCATGTGTGACGCAGGTCATGGAATCGGAAATTTTCAATACCCGCTCGACGCAAGTCACCAATGTGGTGGCCATTATGATTATTGAGGTTTTTTCCTAAAATTATCGTCATTTTTCACGAATTCAAAAGCATCAAGGATGATGCCTGTTATCCTTAAAATATCTTCAGGCATTTCTATAAATATTCGTGAGTTACTGGCTGAGAGTCCGGCCCTGTTGATTTCGTTAAGCAATATGTCAGTTAATTCAATAGGGATCTGGATATAAGGCTTATTCTTCTTATCGAAATATCTTATTACCCATCTATTTGATTTACCTTGATAAAGGACATTGAAGTAGGATTCCGTATCCTTATATTGCAAATCAACAGACTCACCAACAATTGATTTTGCTTTCTCAAATAGCGTTAACTCGTTTTTCGTAGTCACAATATTTGGATTATCTGGATCTACTATTTCATCTGGTTCTTTCAGTGTTTCCTGAGGCTCTACCTCATCTTGAACTCCATCAATTGGAGTATGTTTATTTGAAAGACCGGAAACTACCATCGCACTAACAGATTTTTCAACTGCCTGCTTTACTAATGGAGTAATGGATTCAATAAATCTCTGATTTAGCTGGCGCTCTACGTTAGATCTGCTTGCAACATATCTCACGAATTCACCATCTATATCTCTCAGACTAGCACTAATCGTTTTCGTAAATGCGGATAAATAAACGCTCTCTTCTGCAAGAGTCCTTAGTGCTTCTGGTTTGAATTTATCGTGCCTAAAACGAAAAAGCTGACTTGCATCGGCATCGCTCACTTCATCCATTTTGATGCGCAAAAATGGATTAGGATCCATTACGTTTTTTTGTTTTAAATCAGTGAAAAAACGCCATTCTAAGCCATTTGTAATTGCTGAAATGGTTACTTCTGGAGTGGAGTTAAAGTATCTGGATAACTGCGGGCAATGGTTATCCAGTTTTTCGCTGTATCCTTTTGCCTCGATAAACATCACAGGAACCCCCTGACAAAACAAGGCATAATCAACTCGCTCATTTGCCTTAACTCCCGGGAAGTCAGCTCCGTACTCCGCTTTAACTTTTTGCGGATCATACGGACTAAACCCAAGAATATCTAAAAAAGGCAATATCAATGCTTGCTTAGTTGTTTCTTCGGTGGTGCAGTGTTGTCCAACGTTTTTAACGTGGTCAACATGATGTTTTATTTTTATCTTAAAATTATCCATTCCATAACCTCAGTAAGTTAAAACTTCAGAAATCTAAAACGGAATACCAAAACATTTTACCAATAATGTTCACTTGGTTTTCATCAGCAACCTCATCTTCGTACTCATCGCAGTTATAACTTCTTATGAGTATTTTTCCGCCTGGTCGCCTATAAAGACACTTAAGTCGTTTCAGGCCATCTTGTTAAATTATATACAATTTACCATCAATAACTATCTTGTTGGAGATATCGATTCCTATTACGGTTACGTCCGGAATAACTGGTTCCATGCTGTCACCCTTTGCCGGAAAGCAAATAATTGTGGAGCCATCACTCGGTGCGCCAATTTTTCTTAATGTAGCTTTAATAAATCTCAACTTAAAACCATTATGGTCCACGCCAATACACCTTCCATTGCCGCAGGCTAACTCAATATCTTTTAAGAACGAGACTTCTATTTCATCGCCATCTAATAACGTTTACTATCCCACGGCGCAATGTTTGACCACTCTCCTTCGGACGATACTTGACCTATATCTTTTTTGCGAGTCTCGCTTGATTCTTTCATGCATCGTTTTCATGTCTCAAATATACAAGCGAGGCTTTTATTTTCATAGTAAATAAGGCGTTACTTTTTAAAGTAGTTATTGTGTTTTTTTATAACTATTAACGAAAAAGGAGAATCCATATGAGTGCATTGGAAGTAATGATCAAGAAAGCTGGAGGTGTTCCAGCATTAACTCGAATATTGAACATCAGGGATCAGGCTAACAGTAGTAGGTGGTGGGTTATTACTGTTAATTAGCTGGTTACTTTTTGTGATGCGTCTGGGCGTTATTAACCGAAAAGTAATTCGCTAGGTAAGAACAGTAATCAGTAAGTCATCCGTTCAATTCACACGACTGACACTGTATTAAGAAAAAACCCGTTATCTCAGGAGCACGGGTTTTTTCTTTTCTACTTTCAGGCATACTACCATACGTTATTCTCAGTTCAGATGGCGATAACTAAAGCACTAATAAAGCTAAACAAATAACAGCCGTAATCTGTAATATAAAGGCTATTGCTAGAATTCTTTTTCTTTTCGGCGGGTTTCCACAGGTACAGCAATTCAAAATTAGATTCATTTATTCAATTTACTTTTTTAACCTACTTCTCAGTTTTATCACACAGTGTAATTATTTATTTACAATGCATGTATCACGAATTTGACAGCCATACATCAATACTTTAACCTGCCAGTCTTATTACTATTTTATCAATATATTCAGAGACGAGGATCGCGTGAAGAATCGCACTACTGGCAGTATTTTTATCGTCGCCGGAACGACGATTGGGGCAGGAATGCTCGCCATGCCTCTGGCTGCGGCAGGTGTAGGTTTTAGTACAACACTGGCCATGTTAGTTGGCCTATGGGCTTTGATGAGTTATACCGCACTCCTGCTGGTAGAAGTTTATCAATATAATAAAGCCAATACCGGGCTGGGAACTATTGCAAAACGCTACTTGGGCGTCGGTGGGCAGGTGTTAACAGGGTTCAGCATGCTATTTCTGATGTATGCTCTGACAACCGCCTATATCAGTGGTGCCGGGGAGTTACTGGCTGCCAGTTTATCTGCCTGGTTAGAGAAAGATATTTCTGTTTCTATCGGGATCATTATATTCACACTGGTCGCCGGAAGTGTCGTCTGCATCAGTACCCGATCTGTTGATTTAATTAATCGCCTGCTATTTACTGCTAAAGTCATTTTTCTGGTGCTCGTTCTTGGTGTGATGATGCCTCATGTCGATAAAATCAACCTGATATCCATGCCAATAGAAAAAGGGCTTGTTCTGTCAGCCATTCCGGTGATTTTTACTTCGTTCGGGTTTCATGGCAGTGTGCCAAGTATCGTTGCCTATATGGGAGGGGATACAAATAAGCTGCGGAAGATATTCCTTATCGGCAGTGCTATTCCGCTGAGTGCTTATATCCTGTGGCAATTAGTGACTCTTGGTGCTATTTCTTCCAATACCTTCGTCGGGATTCTGGCACAACAGTCAGGACTGAATGGATTATTGCAGGCTGTCCGAGAAGTTGTTGCATCACCAAAAGTTGAACTTGCTGTTCATCTGTTTGCTGATCTCGCACTGGCGACATCGTTTCTGGGTGTTTCTCTGGGTCTGTTTGACTATCTTGCTGACCTGCTAAAACGCCGCAATCATGCCAAAGAGCGTTTGCAAACCGGCCTGATAACTTTTGTACCTCCTATGCTTTGCGCCCTGTTCTACCCTAACTTTGTGATGGCGCTGACCTTTGCTGCCGTTGCGCTGTCAATTCTGGCTCTGTTACTTCCCTGCCTGCTGGTTTGGCGCTGCCGCAAAGAAAATCAGGGAGGATATCGTGTGAAAGGTGGTAACCCGGCACTCGTCCTTATTTTCTTATGCGGTATTTCTGTTATTGCTATTCAGGTTGGCATTGTTACAGGCATACTGCCCGAGCTTGGCTAATCCATTACTCCACTGAGAAAGGCATATCCGCATCTTTACAGATGCGGATAATTTTATTGGAAATATCAGAAATTCACGCCTGCGCCAAAGTAAAAACCATCTGACACTTTATTACTGCGATTTCCGCCTTTTCCTTTTAGATCAATTACGCGATAACCCGCTTCAACACTCAGTGGTCTGAAGAGGAGATAACGGACACCACCGTTAGCTTCTGTATAAGAGTCAATACCTGAAGTAAAACCTGATGGAGCACCATACGCTTCACCATATAAGGACAGTGATGGTGTTACCGCTACGCTGAGGCCAACACCAGCAGCTAATGCAGCGCCATCTTTTCCGACTTTTGGCGACAAATAGAGAGCTTTACCGCCAACACTGGCTGTCAGCGGACCAACAGGCAGAGCAAAGGCCAGTCCCAGGCTACCCAACTGACCATTATGATCACTGCGGGCCCAGTTTCCGTTAAGGGAGAACCCCGCATTTTTATCACCAATTCCCGCAGATGTACTGGTATAGTGCTTTCCTGCCTCAACATTTACAGAAATTGCATTTGCTGTACCAGTCATAAAGAGCAGACCAGCAGCACTGACAGCAATAAAACCTTTCATATCGTTTCCTTCTTCTCTAATTGGTAATTGCCACTACTTGTTGCAAGCCATTTTACTGGAATTCAGTAAACGCTATAAACTATAAAATTAATAAACTATCTAGATTAATCAAGATATGCAGGTAACGTATTTTTGCAGCACCCACTGTTTAACCTGCTGCCGTGGGATTTTTATTCCGTCATTCTTTAGCTGCTCAGGCAGTAAGTAACAGGCTACAGGCTGCTGAAATGAGGCAAGTTTATCCGAAAGCCAGCTAGCAAGTGTTGTTGTAAGTTTAGGAGAGTTTGTTTCGATTACCATGACAGGCCGATGCCCAAATTCAGGATCAGGTACAGGAACAACAAAACTTTGCTGAATTTCAGGATGCTGGTTAATGATTCGCTCAATATCTTCCGGCTGGATACCTTCTCCACCGCTGAAAAACAGATTGTCGAGGCGCCCGAGAATACGCAGTTCTCCCTGCTCAAAGGTGCCCCGATCACGGGTGGAAAACCAGCCATTTTCGTTAAGCAAAGGCTGTAATTTCCCATTAGACCAATACCCCATCGCAATGCTGTCTGCCCTGATCTGTATCTCATCATCCTGCAAACGGATCTCTTTTCCCGGCAATGGTGTTCCCACCCCCGGTAAACCATCTGCACGCTTTGCGCAGACTGTTGAAGCCATTTCAGTCAGGCCATAACCACACCAGCAGCGAATGCCCAGTTTTCCGGCCTGTTGAACAAGCTCCTGCGGTATCATTGCCCCGCCCAGTAACACATCTTTCAGAGTCTGTTTATGTTCACGTGGCTGAGACAGCCAGCGCCACAATTGCGTTGGCACTAATGAGGCATGAGTACAACCGGATAAAGCCCTATCCAGAGAATGCATGTTTTCTAATACAAGTTCTGCGCCTTTCAGCAACCAGCGCCAGAGTATTCCCTGACCTGAAACATGATATAAGGGCAGTGACAATAACCAGCGATCATGTGAACTGAAATCTATACAGGAAAGAACACCCTTTGCACTGGCAAAGTGACCTTCCATAGAATGCACAACGGCCTTAGGTAGCCCGGAAGATCCTGAGGTCAGGATCATACTGGCCGGGCGATGCTTATCCCATGAATTTAAGTCCCATATAACATATTTTCCTGACGTAACTGTAAATTTAGTTTGCCAGTTGAGTTCTTTTGCCTGAATAACCGATGAAGGGGAATCGGTAAAATCAGCCACAAATGCCATATTCAGCCGGGGAAGTAACTCCACCAGCAATGATTCGGGAAGTTGAGGATTCAGTGGCAGTACTCTTGCCCCGCATTGTAGTGCACTAAGATAACAGAGTAATAAATCAGTACTATTTTTCCCCCTCAGGATCACTCCACTGCCTTCTGATACCCCCTGTTGCCGGAAATAATCTGCAATAGTATTAATTTTTTTCGCTAGCTGCTGCCATGTCAGGGTTTTTCCATACAACAAGGCAGCCTGTTTTTCCGGAGCACAGACAGCCCAGTGATGCCACGGCCATTGGTTAAACGACGCTAATGACATTCATGGCTCCATGCGATTTCCAGTTTGTCTGATTCAAGGCAAGGGATGTCACTGTCTGGCCAGCAACGAATAAGTTGTGACTGGATCAAATTCAGAGTATCTAATCCCGGGAGTGTATCCGGCGTTAACCAGTGTGCTAAACGGGCCAGTTGCGTCAGACCAAAACTGGTTTCAATGCTTGAGCTTATAACCGCTTCCAATCCTGCCTGATGAGCTTCAGTAATTAATTGACAGCAACGGTCAATACTGCCAACCAAAGTTGGCTTGATGATAATGGCAGCAACACCGGCTTCAGCTTTTACCGTGAAACCGTCTTCCCGGACACTTTCATCCCATGCGATAGCAATACCTGTTTCGCGGGCAAAATCCAGTGACTCCTCACGGGTTTTACAAGGTTCTTCAATGAAAGCAATACGCTGGCGATAATCCGGATTGACATACTTGGCAAATCCATCCGCTTTAGTGCGTGTCCAGCTACGATTCGCATCCAGTCTTAACCGGAGTTCAGGCACAGCCTCCAACAAAACATTCGCTACCATGCCATCCCGTACAGCCTCGTATAAACCTACTTTCACTTTCGCAATTTTCTGTCCGGTCATTTCTCCCAGATGCAGGATCACATCATCAGGATCGCCGGTACATAATGGTGCTTTGCGATAATCAGCTTCTTCCGGCAATTCACCCCGCAATTCAGCAAGTGCACAACTGATACCAAATGCAACAGAAGGTAATTCACTCTGTTCCGGTTCTTTCTCTGCGCCTTTTCCTGCCTGACACCAGTGCGTTAACCACGCTACTGCGGCTTGTTCTGCCTGCTCAAGTGTTTCACGGCTGAATTCCGGTAACGGGGCAATTTCTCCCCAGCCGTGTTCCTCATTTTCCTGTATATGAACCAGAAAACCATCGCGGGTTTTCAGGCGCTGATAGCGCAGGATAACACCTGCCTCCATCGGCAGGCTGTAGTGATAAAGAGTTGCTTTACGCATTATGGGTTACGTTTGAATTTACTGAAATCAGGGTGACGTTTTTCATTGAATGCGTTACGCCCTTCCTGCCCTTCTTCAGTCATATAAAACAGCATGGTGGCATTCCCAGCCAACTCCTGCAAACCCGCCTGTCCATCACAATCTGCATTCAGGGCAGCTTTCAGGCAACGCAGCGCCATCGGGCTGTTTTCCAGCATTTCACGGCACCAGCGCACGGTTTCTTTTTCCAGCTCAGTATAAGGAACAACAGTATTAACCAGCCCCATATCCAGCGCTTCCTGAGCATTGTACTGGCGGCATAGGAACCAGATCTCACGGGCTTTCTTCTGCCCGACTATCCGGGCCATATAAGATGCACCCCAACCACCATCAAAAGAGCCGACTTTAGGGCCGGTTTGTCCAAAAATCGCATTATCTGCGGCAATGGTCAGATCGCACATCAGATGCAGAACATGTCCGCCACCAATGGAGTATCCGGCGACCATAGCAACAACTGGTTTTGGACAAGTACGGATCTGACGCTGGAAATCCAGTACATTCAGATGATGTGTTCCCATATCATCCTGATAACCGCCGTAATCACCACGGATCTTCTGATCGCCGCCGGCACAGAAGGCTTTTTCTCCCATTCCGGTCAGAATAATTGTACCGATGCTATCGTCATAGCGTGCATCTGCCAGCGCCTGAATCATCTCTTTAACCGTCAGAGGACGAAAGGCATTGCGCACTTGTGGGCGATTGATTGTGATTTTAGCGATACCATCGGTAGATTTATGATACAGAATATCTTCAAATCCATTTGAACAGTCTTGCCAGTCAATCGGCGCATATAATTTTTCTTCGCATGGGTAGAGCATTATTAAACGTCCTTAGCCAAAAAGTGATAAAAAGTGGTTCACTGCGGCTGAAAAACCCGCAGGATTACTACTGTGGACATTATGTCCGGACTGAGAAATTATTTTTAATGGCAATGCAAACTGCTGCGCTATTCCCTTAAATTTCTGATCATGTTCACCGCATAAATAAATAAAAGGTACTGCCAGTTTTTGTAATTCCGGGAGCAGATACGGCTGGTGCCCAAGTGAGGTATTTTCCAGCATATCTGCAATACTGTTGCCCCGGTTCTGGCTACGAAGATGAATGAGCCTGAGACGTTGCGCCGCAGGTAAATCTGCAAATACAGGCTGTTGATACCAATCCGCTAAAACTGCCGCTATAGGTTCTGAACGGAAGCGCTGTGCCCAGTTTTTGTCATGTAATAATCTGGCTTCACGTTCCTCCTGAGATAACAGCCCCGGGTTTCCGCCTTCTACCAGAATCCCCCTTAAACCCTGCACTGCCTGAGCTTGAGTTGCGTGATACATAGCAATCCGGCCACCCAGTGAGTAACCAATTAACCAATAATCATGGATCTGGTACGCAAGTAAGGTTTTGCTCAGTAGCGCATTCATCTCTGCAAGGCCATCTTTCGCAAAAACATCCACAAGCGGCATATCGGCAGAATGACCATGACCGGGCAAATCAATGACCAAAGAAGGATACTGGTTGCAGGCACTGATAATGGGCTGCCATTCATAGCCACATCCCAGCAAACCATGCAACCAAACCAGCCATGGGCCTTGTTTGTCCGTATTGAATGTCTGACAGGCCAGCTTCACAGTTCCGCCACTTGTTTTAATAACGTTTGCAGGCACATCGCACCTTCATTATCTGTCACATTTAATTCTACGACCGTTGCAACATTTTGTAGCCATGCCTGTTCAACGGACTGTTTTAACTCAGGCCAACTTTGTGGAGCGCTATAATGCAGGCCAAACATAGCAGCGGCATGGTTAAAACGGATATTTTGCGGCATACAGTAAAACTGCTGGCGTGCTTCCTGTGGTGTAGGCAGTAATGAAAAAATCTGACCGCCATTATTATTGACGATAATCAGTACCATCGGTGATGAAACTTCCCGCAATAAAGCCAGACTGTTCAGATCATAAAGTGCCGAAATATCGCCGATAATTGCCAGCGTGGGCTTACCGGTTGCCCGTTGCACTCCGGCTGAAGTTGCAATTAACCCGTCAATACCACTGGCTCCGCGATTACTGTAAACCGGATAACCGACAGGGAGTTGCCCCAGCGCATCAATCAGACGCACAACCAGACTATTGCCAACAAAGAGTTGTCCCTCTTCCGGTAATAACTGATGCAACTGATGTGCAACCGCAGCCTCACTGAATTTACCCGACAGTTTTTCAGCCACGCATTCCGATGCCTTTTCTGACCATATTTCCAGTTCATTCGCCCAAAAAGCATTAGGGTGATCCGCATGTGCAGAGTGCGCTTGTAACCACGCCGCGATATCACAGGTCAATTTGCGTCCCTGATGATTGGCAGGATCAAGCCTTCCCGCAATAGAATCGATAATCCAGTATTCCTCTGGCTGACATTCCGCCTGCCACTGCAATAATCTCTTTCCGGTCAGGCTGGAGCCAAACTGAATAACCAGCTCGCCTTTTGCCAGAATTTCCTGTGTACGATAATGATTCAGCCACAAATCAGCACAGGGCAAAGGCTGGCCTGTCTGAGACAAGACATCACCAATTAATGGCCATCCCATGTCTTTTGCCCACTGTGCAACAAGTTGCCCCTTTTCAGCACTCATTCTCCCTGCCAGAACAACACCCCGTTTTTGTCGCCAATAATCCCAGTCGGTAACTTTAGTTGTCACAGTCATCATTGATTGCCGAAGCCACGGCTGATCTCCCTGCCACCAGTCTCCCAGCGTCTGTAACCATGACTGGTATTGATCATCATCACCATACAAAGGCTCTGCAAAAGGGCAGTTAATATGCAACCCTCCCTGCCTGAGATTAGACATCGCATTATCAATAACAGAGACCAGCCAACTGGCTGAAATATCGGTGGTTGGGCGCGGCAAAGTGAGTGTTTGTGACGGATGTGAGGCAAAAATACCCTGCTGGCGAATAGCCTGACTTGCACCACAGTCAATCAGCTCCGGAGGTCTGTCTGCGGTGAGAAATACCAGCCGTTCTCCGGTTAAACCCGCTTCAATCAGGGAAGGATAGAGATTGGCAACTGCGGTTCCTGATGTCACGATGACAGCAACGGGCTCCCCGCTCGCTTTTGCCAGCCCCAGCGCCAGATGGCCTAACCCTCTCTCATCAAAGTGAGTATGGCAGATCAGCTTACCGTTCTGGGCAGCAGCTTTCTTTACAACGGAAAGTTTTACAACGGAAAGTGTCAGTGGAGTAGAACGGGATCCGGGAGCAATACACACATGACGCAAACCGTGGCGGGTCAGTGCTTCCAGTAAAAGTTCCGCCCAACGACGGTTCAGTGCGCTGTTTGACATAGGATGTTCAAGACTTATTTAAAAAGAAAACTCATTATTTAAGAAAATGAATTATATAAGATATTCGCCATTCTCATTCCCTTAAAAACACTTTCCTTGTGATAGTTCAAAGAAATATCATTTTATTGACAATACTCCATGCATCATTTCATGCAGCTATTCCATAGATAAATTACTGAGCAATGAGCGTAACCCTGCTGCCTTATTTTCAATTTCTATCCATTCCTGTTCGGGGTCTGAGCCGGAAACAATCCCTGCCCCGGCATACAATGACAATAAAGCGCCATCTATATATGCGCACCGCAGCGAAACGGCAAATTCACTCTGCTCAAGCCCCAAATACCCAGCAGATCCGGCATACCAACCCCGGCGAAAAGGTTCATTCTCAGCTAAAAACTGCCGGGCGGCTTCTCGTGGCAGACCAGCAACAGCAGCGGTGGGTTGTAAACGACTCAGGCAATCACTGTCCGAGACCTGATTTAAAAAACCATTAATATGTCTGCGCAGGTGTTGTACTTTACGTAAACGAATAACATCAGGTGGAGCAACATCGATTGAGGTCACACCGCCCTGTAAACGCTGGCAGATATCATCCACCACAATCAAATTTTCATGCTGGTTCTTTTTATCCTTTAATAACCATTGCCCCAGCTCTTTTGCTTTTTGATCATCGTCAGAATTTATTGTTGTTCCCGCCAGAGCCTCAGTAAATAACTGTTGCTGGTGACGGTAATAGAGCCGCTCAGGCGTGGAAGCAAGAAAGGCCTGCGTATCACTGAAAGCCAGCATGAAGTGATAACAGTGATGATTCACCTCACGGCTGGCCGCCATAAATTGTCCTGCCTGCAAAGGCATATCCAGCATGAGTTCTGTTTTGCGGGCCATTACCACTTTTTCCATTTTTTTGCGGGTAATGGCATCCAGCGCCTGCTCCAGTAGTGTATTCCACTGCTCACTTTCAGGCCGATGCGTGGTATTTAAAATCGTTACTCGTGATGATTGAAATGGCTGGTGGGGTGCAATTGTTCTGAGAAACGCGTAAATATTGTCAATATCAGCCTGCCCATCAATATTCAGATATAAATAAGTGGCCTTATGACAGCGACGTATTTCTATTCTTGGCAAGAACAGATAACTTTCTTCATTATCTGTACTTTCTTCCTTTTCCCATGCGTTCAGGCCCCAAATACGCATTTGGGGAAATTGGGTATGTTGGTTTAAGAAATTCTCTGCCTGAGCGGCATCCCTGAAGAGACGGATTTGCCCACAGGCAACAACTTCTTCATGTCCATCACGATGTTGCCAGTAAAATTGCGGGTAATGCGGCTGAGCAGCCAACCATTCCAGCCAGTCTGTATCACCGGTTACAGAAAGGGGAAAACGGAACGACTGAATACCCACTTCGCTAATATTTTTGGCACCGAGAGTTTCGCATACATTAGCGATGATACTGGCAATCTGATCCACAACTTTCCTCACTAACAACATAATAAAAGGCAGGATTATACGAACCAGCCGGAATTATTAAAGCACTTATTGTTTGTATGGTTGCTGCTGAGGTTAATTTCGTGGGAAGGTATTTAATGTTAAATTCGCTATTCTTTACCGAATTTCTGTGTTTTTTGTTCAAAAAAATCGTACACAATATCATTCATTCAAATGGATAAAACCATCGATAATGCATCATCCCTCGAAGATAAAAAGATGTTTTATTTTAAAAATAAACAACACAAAGCCTAAACGCCACATTTAATTATAAAAACGGATATTTTTTATAAAATAACCGTCATAAAATAATATAGACCACATTCAGGAAATTGATGAAGATAAAAGTAGGAAAAATACAGTCACGATTTACTAAAAACAGTAAAACGAATCATCAATAAAGAATATCAATACTGTTAATAAATATATTTTATCATCCATTAATTTAATGAATATATTTAATTAAAAAACACCATAAGAAAAATCTTAAAATAACAACGCATTGATTTTAATATTAATTTAATTATTACCAACAAATGTAACAATACGATATTACTTATTCTAAGTGTAATTATATTTTATTTATTGCTTTTCATGAATTACCCATTGATATAAAGTCACACAATACGTATTATTTCGCCTCTTCAAAAATGAAGAAACAAAAATTTTCTCTTAATCTAAATTCAATTTTACTTCGTCTGATTCTGCTGTTTTCTAAATAAGCAGTATAAAAGGGGATGTCGTGCTATATCTTTATTTTAAGCCGATAGGCTTTCATAGATATCGGTATAAACTATTATCGTTATTCGTATCACTAAGCTGTCTAATAACGTCAGAAGCCGCAAAAGCGGATTATGACGAGTTAATCCTGCAAGCCAGAAATGGCAATACCATCCCCATGCTTGAATATATTCGTCAAGAAGAAAAGCGGCGGAAACTTTCGTCTTCTCAGGTTGCTGACTGGTTACAAATTGCAGGCTGGGCCGGGCGAGATAATGAAGTGATTGAACTTTGGCAACGCTATCATTCCATGGAATTACCCGCCAGAGGTATTGCTGCTGTGGCGCGGTCTTATCGCAATCAGCGCCAGTGGACACAATCCGTCCAATTATGGCATCTGGCTTCTGTCCTTGAAGAGCAAAACCACGATCTAAAAGCAGGCCTGATTATGACGCTGGCAGATGCCAAGCGAGACAGTGAGGCTCGGCGGCTGGCAAAAAGGTTACTGGCACAACATCCCAATGCCGATAACTACCGTTTAATGGCCTATGTTGATGAAGCTGCCGGGCGCACATGGGATGCCATGCAAATGCTCTCCACCGCCCATGAGCGTTTCCCCAATGATAAAAATACCACTCACGATTACCTGTTCAGTCTGAAAAACAACCGTGTCAATGGCCCGGCATGGCTTTTAGAACAACAATATGCCTCGAAATTGGAGTTATCGCCGGGCCAACAACGCAGGCTGGAAGCCGATGCAGCGGCTGAATTAGTTCGTCTTGCCATAGTCCCTAATCGCAGTGAAACAGAGCGGTTTGATATTGCTGACAGAGCACTTGTCCGTTATGAGCAGATGCTAAATGAGTGGCGTGAACAGCCAGATGCCCAGCAGGATTACCGACGTGCCCGAATTGATCGTCTTGGGGCATTACTCGCCCGTTTCCGGACACAGGAGCTTATTGAAGAATACTTACTCCTGCAACAGCTTTCATCAACAGAAGAGAACACAGAAATACCGGATTATGCCCATAAATGGGCTGCGGCAGCCTATCTGAATCTTCGCCAGCCGGATAAAGCAAGAAACATTCTGCGCCCGCTGAGTTACCCGAACGGGAAATACCCTGATAAAGAAACTCCGACTTCCCATATCACACTGGAAGATGACAGCGTTCTTTTTTATTCCGATGTGGAAAGCGAGCACCTAAATGAAGCTCAAAAACTCGCTGCCAATATCAAACAACGTAATGTTTATATGGTGAATGTTTACGGTTCTCCAATCCGGGTTCCTAATGACGGCTGGCTGCAAGGGCAACAATTTCTGGCGGAATCAGCACAACTTAATGAAGATTTACCTGAGGCAGAAAAGCGTTTTACGCATTTAGCCCGTACAGCCCCTTCCAACCAAAAATTGCGTCTCGATTTGGCGGCAATCTGGCTGGATCGAGGCTGGCCTCGTCGGGCAGAAAGTGAGTTAAAACAGGCTGAAGGGCTTGATCACCGTAATTTATCACTGGAAATCCAGCAAGGTTATACCGCTTTAGCACTACAAGAGTGGAAACAGGTTGATTTACTGGCTGATGATGTCATCTCCCGCGCACCAGAGAATGTACTGGGCAAACGTTTTAACCGCCTGCGCAATGTTCATCATATGTCAGAGCTGCGTGTCAGGGTTAATCAGGGCATTGATTCAGACAGCCCCACCAGCGGTAAAAGCAGTTCAGACATTGATGCTGTTATTTATAGCCCACCTATTAACGATAACTGGCGTCTGTTTGCCGGTGGTGCATATAACCGCGCTCAGTTCAGCGAAGGCCGTGGATTAAACCGTGATTTACGTGGCGGTTTAGAATGGCGGGCACGGGATATCTGGCTGGAGGGTGAGGTTTCTGGCCGGAATTATCGTCATGGTAATAAGGTCGGCCTGCGTTTTACCGGATGGTACGATTTTAATGATGAATGGCGTCTGGGCGGTTCAGCAGAACGGCTGGCACGAAATACTCCCCTGCGGGCATTCACCAATAATATTTACGCTAATGGCGGGCAAATCTATAGTCGCTGGAGATATAGCGAACGCAGCCAGTGGAGTGCCAGTTTTGCGCCTTTCTTTTTTTCCGATGGTAATAACCGGTTTGCTTATGCCATTAACGGAATGCAACGCATCTATACCGCTCCTTACCTGAAACTCGATGCGACTTTGGAAGTCGGCACAACACATAACAGCAAGCAAAATACCCCTTATTTCAATCCCAGAAATGATTTTACCCTGCTTCCGGCGCTGGAAGCGGATCACATCATTTACCGGCATTATCAGACCGTCTGGAGCCAGCAACTCACGGCAGGTATCGGCGAGTACTGGCAGAAAGATTATGGCGGAGGGCTGATAACTACGGTCAGTTATGGGCAACGTATTAAGTGGAATGATGTTGTGGATGCAGGCGTGCGGCTCACGCTGGATAAACGCCCTTATGACGGTAGACGCGAAAAAAACCTGCAAGCTGCTTTTGATTTAACGTATCGGTTCTAAAGGATTTTCTATGACTTTTAACGTAATTCGCTATTGGTTAATGATTTCAGCTTTGCTGGTTAGCCTGTTTATTTCTCAGCTCAGTGTCATGGCCCATGCCGGAAAACCTGATTTCGTTCCACCAGCGGAACGCCCTTTATCGATGAACGAACGCCCCTGGCCTCATAACAGTTTTGTCGTGCTGGCTTATCATGATGTTGAAGATGATGGTGCTGATCAGCGTTTTATGTCCGTCCGTACCAGTGCGCTGAATGATCAATTTGCCTGGCTGCACGCCAATGGTTATCAACCTATTACCGTTGATCAGATCCTCGTGGCTAATCAGGGGGGAACACCACTACCATCTAAAGCCGTACTACTCACTTTTGATGATGGTTACAGCAGTTTCTATCACCGGGTTTTTCCTTTACTGAAAGCCTATCACTGGCCTGCTATTCTGGCTCCCGTCGGTATTTGGGTTGATGCTCCCGCAGGGAAGCCGGTAAATTTTGGTGGCCTGCAAGTACCGCGGGAACGTTTTACCACCTGGGCACAGGTTGCCGAAATGTCCCGTTCCGGTCTGGTGGAAATTGGCTCACATACTTATCAGCATCATTATGGTGCTCTTGGTAATCCACAGGGGAATACCGAACCTGCCGCTGCTACCCGAATCTATGACCGCAAAACAGGCAAATATGAAACTGAAAAGGCATTCCGTCAGCGTATGGAACAGGATGTCAGGACAATCACGCAGCGGATCATTTCTGCTACAGGTAAAAAGCCGCGTGTCTGGGTCTGGCCTTATGGTATTGACAGTGGTGTCACGCTGGATATAGCAAAGCAATACGGCTATAAACTGGCTTTGACTCTCGACACCGGTCTGGCTAATGCCAAAAATCTGGATAATGTTCCGCGGATCTTGCTGACAAATAACCCAACCCTGAAAGAGTTCGCTGAACAGGTTATTCAGGTTCAGAATAAATTCCCGCTGCGTATCGCCCATATTGATCTGGATTATGTTTATGATCCTGATCCTGTTCAGCAAGCAAGTAATCTCGACAAACTGGTACAGCGTGTTGCCGACCTCGGTATTAACACGGTTTTCCTACAGGCTTTTGCAGATCCTACAGGCGATGGCACTGTGCGTGAACTCTACTTCCCTAATCGCTGGTTACCAATGCGGGCTGATTTATTTAACCGGGTTTCCTGGCAGATACACAGCCGGTTAAATATTGATGTCTACGCATGGATGCCGGTTCTGGCATTTGAATTAGAGCCTTCCCTGCCCCGCGTATTGAGCTACGACAAAAATAGCGGTGAGTTATCCGTTAACAAAGCACAATACCGTCGGTTATCGCCTTATAACCTAGAAAATCGCCGCAGAATTAAAGAGATTTATCAGGATTTAGCTGCTCATTCCATTTTTCAGGGTGTGCTGTATCACGATGATGCCATCATGTCAGACTTTGAGGATGCCGGCCCGGATGCAATCAGGGTTTATCAGCGGGAAGGTTTTCCTGCCTCCATTGCCGAAATTCGTCAGGACCCGGAACAATTCGCCCGCTGGAGCCGCTTCAAAAGCCGATACCTGACCGATTTCACTCAGGAACTCACTGAAGCCGTTAAATCCGTCCGGGGTTATCAGGTAAAAACTGCCCGTAATATTTTTGCGCTGCCGATTCTGGAACCGGACAGCGAAGAGTGGTTTGCCCAGAATCTGGATGATTTTCTTGCCCATTATGACTGGGTTGCACCGATGGCAATGCCATTAATGGAAAATATCCCGCTGTCAAAAAGTAATCAGTGGCTATCCCGTTTAGTAAAAGCTGTCGGTCAGCGCCCGGATGCACTGAGTAAAACGGTATTTGAACTGCAAGCCGTAGACTGGCGCAAACCATCCGATAAAAGAATGATATCAGGCGAACAACTCGCTGAATGGATGCGCCAGTTACAGCTTAATGGTGCCCAAAATTTTGGTTACTACCCTGATGACTTTATTAATAATCAACCAGAAATGAACTCGATCCGTCCTGTTCTTTCCTCAGAATGGTATCCACTCAATGATTGACCGTATTCTCGCTTTTATTGTGCTCTGTATTGTTTTGAGTATTCCCATCGGTATTGCTGTCACTTTTACCGGTGAAGTTATGCTGAACTTTGTGTTTTTCTGGCCCCTGTTTATGTCTGCCATCTGGATTTCAGGTGGAATTTATTTCTGGTTTTATCGTGAAAGACACTGGAAACAA
Source organism: Xenorhabdus sp. PB61.4 (assembly GCF_963894935.1). Taxonomy (NCBI): domain Bacteria; kingdom Pseudomonadati; phylum Pseudomonadota; class Gammaproteobacteria; order Enterobacterales; family Morganellaceae; genus Xenorhabdus; species Xenorhabdus sp. PB61.4. The sequence continues at coordinate 27,387 of NZ_CAWQJR010000057.1, read as the reverse complement.
AGTGATGAGCCGCCCCATCTGGAGGGCGAGCCTCTGATATCTATTTTGATCCCCTGCTATAACGAAGGCCCGAATGTGCGAGAGACACTACAGGCAGCACTGAATCAGCGCTATTCCAATATTGAGGTGATCGCAATCAATGACGGTTCAACTGACAGCACCGCCCATGAACTCGATGATATGGCGAAACAGCATAGCGCCCTGAGAGTGATACATCTGAAACAGAATCAGGGGAAAGCCACCGCGCTTCAGGCCGGTGCTGCCGCTGCCAACAGTGATTATCTGGTTTGTATTGACGGTGATGCTCTGTTAGATCGTGATGCTGCGGTATGGATGGTAAAACCGATGATTGACCATCCCCGTGTTGGTGCGGTGACCGGTAACCCCCGGATCCGTACCCGCTCTACTCTGGTTGGCCGAATTCAGGTAGGTGAATTTTCTTCTATTATTGGCCTTATCAAACGAACTCAGCGAATTTACGGTCAGGTATTTACCGTTTCCGGTGTGGTCGCTGCTTTTAACCGCCGTGCTCTTGCCGATGTGGGTTACTGGAGCAACGACATGATTACAGAAGATATTGATGTCAGCTGGAAACTACAATTACGTCATTGGTCTGTTTTCTTTGAGCCTCGGGCTATCTGCTGGATCCTGATGCCGGAAACACTTCGTGGATTATGGAAACAGAGATTACGCTGGGCACAGGGCGGAGCAGAAGTCTTTCTCAAAAATCTGCGGAAACTCTGGGCATGGGAATATCGCCGTATGTGGGTTTTATTTGCCGAATTCTGCTGTTCGGTAATCTGGTCATTTACCTTTGCCCTTTCAATTATATTGTTTTTCCTCGGCATGTTTATCACATTACCTGAAACCATTCGGGTTTATACCCTCTTCCCGCCCGGATATACCGGGTTGGTATTAGCCGCAACCTGTCTGATTCAGTTTACTGTCAGCCTGTTAATTGAACGTCGCTATGAAAAACACGTTGCATCATCACTTTTCTGGGTGATCTGGTATCCAGTCGTATATTGGATGCTGAACCTGTTTACGACACTGGTCTCTTTTCCCAAAGTTATGCTTAAAGTCCACCGTAAACGTGCTCGTTGGGAAAGCCCTGATCGTGGAATAGAGAGAATAGAATAATGAAAGATCCCTTAATATTTACAGAGCAGAAATTATTACCTCGTTTTATTGATGTCACACTGACTATTTTAGCCTGGTGTGGATTTATCTATTTGTTTATTTCGGGGTTATTTAATTCGCCCCATCATGGCCCTAAGCCTGTCATGTATATATTCAGTTCGGAGTTAAGCTCAATTGCCCTCTATATCATTGTCGCTATATTCAATGCATTCCTTCTGATCGGCTGGGCAAAGTATAATCAAATTCGTTTTCGTATTGAACGCCGTCGCCATCGGCCTGCGTTAAACCATGATGAGATTGCAACAAGCTTTTCTTTGGAAGAAAGAATAATAGGCAGATTAAATCAAGGAAAAGTGTCTGATATCACTTATGATAATCATGGGCACATAATAGGAGTCGCTGAAAAACCAAATTAATCAACAAAGGAAATAGTTTTTATAACTCTTTCCCCTATAATTTAAATGGCTTGCAACCTATCTCATATACGACCATTTACAATCGGTGATTAATAATTTTGTACAGAATACTATGATGAGATAGGTTCTATACCCAATATATTTAGAATAACAATCCTGTGAACCATACATTAATAATAAAAGTAACTGAAATGATTAAATAAAGCCAACAAAGAGGCGACTTGAAAAGCTAAGTGTATATTAATGACTGTTAATAATATGAAAGATAAAAACGGGATCCCGTTATGTGTTTAATTGAATGGACCCTCTGTGTTGTCAAACATTGTGCTTCCAAATTATTTTTACGGGTATTGACGGTTTTATGTATAACCATGGTGATATGTAATTCAATAGTAACAGCTATGCCTGAAACTAAAGAGAAAATAAAAATAAATGAAAATGTTGCGCGTGTTGTCTCTGGCATTATCAGTTATACATATTGGCCAGTCACACGTCCGACATTACATTTATGTCTGGTACCCCCTTCTAAATACATTCGTGCTTTAAAAAATATTAATATGTTTACTGATGAAATAGAATTACGGGTAGAAGTTCTAAATTTCAATACAGAACAATTAGTCGATACGTGTGATATTATTTATTACGGTCAGATTGACCCTATACTTCAACATCAAGTATTTAATCAGAAAAATAATAAACCACTCCTAACGATCGCTGAACAAAACCAACATTGTGAAATCGGCAGTGCATTCTGTCTCAATATAGATAGCACACAAACAACATTTAACCTTAATCTCGATATTTTGACTCGCAGTGGTATACGCGTAGATCCAAATGTCCTGCAATTGGCTCGTAAGGCGGAATAACTGTATGAAAAAGCGTTATTCATTAATGCCATCACGCCCGACATTACGTCAGACAGTTCACCGTATCCATCTAATCATTACTGTGGTTACATTATCGGTTGTTGGTCTATTTCTTTCTTTACTGGCACTCTTTGCCATGCAGAAATATGCTGAAAATAATCTGAAACAGATGTCATCGACAATAGCCTATACCGCACAGGCAGCGGTGGTATTTAATGATAAAACGGCTGCAAACAAAGTATTGGAAATGATTGCTGCCCACGATAGTTTTACCGAAGCAAAAATTTTCGATGCAAAAAATCAAATCCTAGCTAGCTGGCATACCAACCAGATAACACGCACCGGTAATTTTAAAAAACTGATTGAATACTGGATATTTCCTGAACCCGCCACATTTCCTATTTATCACCACCAACAACAAGTGGGTTCAGTCTGGTTAACCGGCAATAGTGAACACATTACCAAATTTGTCTATCAGGCTTTACTGGTACTGTTTGCCTGCCTACTGATCAGCGCCATACTTTCACTCTACCTTTCCCTGCGCATGCATGACGGCGTTGTCAGAACACTACAAAACATTGCCAGTGTTGCCCATGATGTCCGCCAGCGGCGGGCATTTTCTCAGCGGGTTCCTTCCGCTCAAATTGCAGAACTACATGAACTCAGTCAGGTTTTTAACCACCTGCTGGAAGAACTGGAAGAGTGGCAGCATCATTTACAAACTGAAAAAGCTGCTTTGACGTGGCAGGCACAACACGATTCTCTCACGACATTACCCAACCGGGCGACTTTTGAGCGTGTTCTGTCCACAGTGATGAATGACAAGTTCATGCGGGAAAGTGCTGCCATTTTATTTATTGACGGTAATCGACTCAAATATGTCAATGATGTTTATGGGCATGCAGCAGGCGATCACGTTCTGATCACAATTGCAGATACGTTAAAAACGAAAGTCCGGAAAACAGATACTGTCGCCCGCCTCGGTGGTGATGAATTTGCCATTTTATTACCTTCAGCCAGTTTAGAAGATGCTGAAAGGATCGCTAAAAATATCATTCACGCGATGGATACCCCGATTCAGCTTCCCAGCGGTCAACAGCTACGTATCACGCTCAGCATTGGCATTGCTCTGTCAAATGGTGCTTTAACAGCAGAACAGTTGCTATCTGAAGCGGATGCCGCCATGTATCACATCAAACAACGTGGCGGGGGCTGGCACTCCGCTGACACAACAAAAGTAAACTACTTATCGAGAAATTCATCATGATAAAAAAACGCGCTTTTATATTAATGATTTCATTGATTGGCCCTTTTCTTCTCAGCGCCTGCCAACATTCGGGCAAACTGACAACGGAACAAATCAAAGTCCTCAAACAACAAGGATTTCAGCAAACAGATGAAGGGTGGCTATTTGGTCTGTCAGAAAAAGTCCTCTTCGGTAACAACCAATTTCACTTGCAACCTGCAGGGGAAGAAAAATTGAAGAAGCTGGCAGCTATTTTATCCAAAACAGGCATTGAACATGCACGCCTTGATGGTCATACGGATAACTACGGTGAATTAAGCTATAACAACCAGCTTTCGCTAAGACGGGCTAACACAGTTGCAGATGCCCTGACACGGGGAGGAATGAACAGATCCAGCTTAGAAACCCGTGGATTGGGGCCAAGCCAGCCTATTGCGGATAATCGCAGTTCAAAAGGAAGGGCAGAAAACCGTCGAGTGGCGATTGTGATTATATCACAATAAACTTCCAATAGATTTTAAGATATGACTTAAAATACGAGGGGAATAAATAAAAGAAGGAATAATCTGGCGAAAGATTGACATTAATCAATAAAATAATTTAATTGTTTTACCAGGGATGGAAACAATAATCTGTTTATTTTAATTACTGCCACCGATTACGTAATTTGTTGTTCAATTCTTGCTATATAAATATATATATAGTTCCTGTATTCGATATCTTCCTGTAAGATAGCCAGCGTTATTTTTCAGGCAAACAGTCATTTTTTTATCAGCAGCAAGCTCACAAAATTTTACAAATCCAGGCAGTAAGACTACTGTTGGATAATGGGCTTTATCAAAAAGGAGAAATGATGGGGCTGAATTTTAAATCATACCGAACGTTGTATCGGGCATTTGTGGTACTATTCATCGCCATCACTCTGAGTGCTGGTAATCTATTATGGAAAGTATTTTCTGATTATCGGAATAATATCAGGCCTGATATAGAATTAGAGTGGGTTTTGCTAACACTAGGAATGCTCATATTTTTATACACTGTCGTTTTATATAAACACACCAAAACTGTTATTATTCCAGATTATCAATTTAAAAAAGCCATTAAAAACAAACAATTTATTCCTTATGTTCAGCCCATTATCTGTAGTAAGAATAACGCCCTTATCGGGTGTGAAATCCTTGTTCGCTGGCAACATCCAAAACAAGGGTTAATAGAGCCTAAAAATTTTATCTCACAAATTGAGAGATCAGACCTCATTATTCCCTTAACACATAACTTAATTACTCAAGTGCGTGATTTTTTTGCCTCTTTCGCCTATCAGCTACCACCAAATTTTCACTTTAATTTCAATATCAGTGCAAAACATTATAAAGATAGTGGTTTAATTGAAGATTGCCGCGAATTTCTACAGGCATTTCCTGAAGATGCAATCCATCTGATATTAGAAATTACCGAGAGAGAATTACTCGAGCCAGATGCACATACAATCGAACTATTTAATAAATTAGATAAATTAGGTGTATTAATCGCTTTAGATGATTTTGGCACAGGCCATTCTAATCATGCTTATTTACAAAAACTGAACGTTAATGTGGTAAAAATAGGCCATAATTTCATTAGTAAAATGAACAGTGATAGGTTTTCAAAGCATATCGTTGAAAATATTATTGACCTCGCTTTGCGGCTTAATTTAGAAATTGTCGCGGAAGGAGTTGAAGATCAAAAACAGGTAAATCAGCTGAAAAACTATTCAGTCAATTACCTACAAGGTTATTACTTTGATCGCCCTATATCACCGGAAGAATTTGTTAATAAATGGTTAAAATAAATCATATGACTACACTTAAAACCGTGAACTTGAAACTCATAGAAAATAGATTTTTATCATACTTTTACTGAAATTACTTTCTTTTCATTCTCACTAATCAGAATGGGCAATTGATGTAAAAAAATATAACCGTCATGTTGAAACTCAATGAGTGTTTTTTTAGCAGGAGAAATAAAAAAAGCATCTCCATTGAAGAAACATTCTGAGTTTTTATTTAAATAATCACTCACAAATGACTCGACATATCTGACATCCATAAAATAAACTTCATCTTTTATATAAGAGTTATCATTAATTATAAAGATATCATCTGAAAGGTATCTTTTAAAATTCATGGCCGTTAATATTTTGGTATCGGATTGATTTTCCCAATCATCTATTTTACCCAGAAACTTAAATCTACCCTCCAGTGAAAAACTGATATAACTTAATAAGATAAGCTCACCACCAATGATAGGCTGTAACATTCTATCCGCTTTATCCATCGTATACTTTTTATAGTTTTCCATTCTATCATTCTTTATTCCGTCAAATTTACTATAAATCACAATACATAAAATCACTCTACTCTTCCACCTTGTTTAAAGGCATTTTTGGCCTTATTTAAACTCATAGAATTAGCACCTCCGGCAAGGTCAGGATGTTTATGTTGCACCGGATTATCTTCCTAATTACAAATATCACCAAAGGGTATATTCATCAGAAGAGCTGAAATCTCACTTTCACAGCATGGGCAAAGTGTTTTTTGATTCATATTTTATCCTTTTTCTGTTTTATAAATTAATTAGTTGAAAATATAATTTCAAAATTTATTACTGAGAAAATTGAAAGTCAAAAAATAAAATAATACAATTAGGTTGTTAAATATGATTTTCAGAAATCAAATCTACTTAACGCTAACGCCAACAAAAGTAATAAATTTGTTAACAACAAAATAAAATTGTCGTTTTTTCTATTTCATGGTAAATAGGTCTGTTTATCTATACACGGCTTAAGGAACTGGCATGATAAAAAAACTCTTCGACATTCTTTCTATTTTTGGAAAAAAAGACGCCTCTGCCACAGAAAACTATCTACAAGAAGCTCTATTACCTCTTGCTACATTTGAGCAAACACTTCCCCAAAAAGCACTTGATTATATTCTGACAGGTCGAGATCCTAACGTACTTTACGAATTAAACAAGATAGATGCTATCAAAGCAGCTGTTCTGTTCAATAAACCAGGAACATTAGATTGGTGGTATAGCGGAAATGTGAATACTGGGCAGTATGACAAAGTAATGTCCCAATCAATCAAAGCCCGTCATCAATTATATGCCAAAGTCGGAGGAGAATTTACTGCTGAACAAACTGTCCGTTTTGCTAAAGTGATCGCTGCAGCTTGTCAGGATATTAATATCAAAATGACAACAACAGAACTCCCATCATGGGTACTGTATCTGTTAGGCGATGCATTCCATACCACCTATGAAAATGTCAGCAATCTTAACATCGCATTACGCAATGGGTGGACAATGGCTTTGATTGCTAAAATGATCAATGAAGGAACAGAGAAGACAGGCCCTAACGCTCTATTTGCGATATTTGATCGCAAGGATATCGCAGACAATCATACGAAAAATCTGAATAGACTTTATAAAATAACTGATTTAAAAAATTTTATTTTCGAACATCAAGATTTTGTTCGCCAGATATTAGTAGAAAAATTATCAGCAAATGGACAAGTCGAGTTAGTTAATTATCTAAATAATAATAACGAACTACGTGATCATTTTGCTGATGTAATCGTATTATTGTCTACTAGCACACATAAATCTGTTCGTAAAATTGCAGAGCCAATCCTGAATACGTTACCGTCTGAAATAGTAAGGCAGTATTTAAGCCATACATTATTTAATGGTACCCCAAAACAGCGCATACAAGCCGCAGACCTGTTCGCACGTCAGGGTGATAATCGCAATGTTCTGGAAGAAGCGCTAAAAATCGAAAAAAGCAAATCTGTTATCAAGGGTATTGAAAGCGCTTTATTACGTTTTACTGTAATAGATGAAGCTATTAATCAGGAAAAGTTAGAATTACCCTCTTTTACACCATTGGAAGACACTCCACTACCAGAAAGTGCCAGAGAAATTCTGGTAACTAATTTCCATGAGATGCTGGCTAACGCATTAGAAAGAGCTGAATATGAAATAGAAGATAATAAAACCTCTAATTATTCATCTAACTGGGCTCAGCGACAATATAAAGATTTGCGTAAATTAAGCGATGAAAAGTGCCGTGCATTACTCGATAAACTCAATGGTGAAAAAGGTTATTTTAATTCAGAAGAAGTTCAGGTAATTAAGCATAAAAATAGAATCACAAACCTTCCTGAATTTACTTTATTCCATGCTGTTCGTCTGGCTACCCATAATAGTGAGCATGACCGGAGTTTTAGTGGTTATCATTTTACTGGAAGTATACCAGAAAGAATAATTGCTAATCTTGAACTACGCCATGTCGAAGACGTCTTAGCACAATGTCATTTTAATAATTCCGCAAGAACCACTGCTGAATTTTGTCTGGAATCCTCCGTTGGTCATCGCCTTTTTCCACATCCTGAGAAAATATGGCCATTCTATTATCAAAACCCGGATTTTATCGCTGAAGCATTAGGCTTAATGCCTAATAAAAGTCAAAACCGTTATAGGATGTTCGAAGTTTCATGTGCTATTGATGTTCTCGCCACCTATCCGGCATTACCAACACAATTTATTCCTCGCATTATGGAATTAGCTTTAGGTCAAAATAAAACTCATCGAGTTTCTGCCCAGCAACTGTTGGAAAGAATAACAAATATTCATGAAACAGTTCAGGAAGGGTTAAAATCGACCAAGCAAGAAATCCGCATTACAACGATCGAGTGGCTGACTCGCATAAAAAATCCGGCTTCCATTCCCCATCTTTATGCACTACTAAAAAAAGAGAAACGGGAAATTGTTTGTGCAGCACTACTTACGGCATTAGAAGAATTTGGTGAAGATATCTCTGGATACCTGTCACCAGAGATATTATTAAAAGAAGCGCAAAAAGGGCTGAAAGGAAAAACACCTGCAAGTCTAAGTTGGTTTAATTTCAATGCATTGCCAGCACTCACCTGGAAGAATAAACAACCCGTCGACCCCGCTATTTTCCATTGGTGGGTAGTTCTTGCTGTTAAACTGAAAATGCCATCGGGCAATGCACTACTGCAGCGTTATATCGATCTATTATCCCTCGAAAGCCAACAAAAAATAGGCAGTTTTATCTTACACAGCTTCGTTGCTCAAGATGTTAAAGGCCCATCCTTAGAGGAGGCTATGGATGAAGCGCAGCGTGAAGCACCATCACGCTTAAACAATTATAAGTCTTGGGTAAAGCGCTACCCGGAGCACTACAGCAAATATGAAAATTTCACCTTAGAGCAAGTAATAGAAGAAATTAAAAACGAAGTTTTGCGACGTTATTGCGGCTCAGCAATCAGTGACAAAGGCATGTTGGCCCTCATTTGCAATATTGAAGGGCACGTTGCAATCCCTGTTTTACGTAACTACATGCGTGATCATTACCAGCGTCGTGCCCAGATTGAAGCCATTCTGACTGCAATATCCACCAGCAATGACCCGCTGATTATTCAACTTTTACTGTCACTTTCTCGCCGTTATCGTACTAGTTCTATACAGGAAAAAGCGCGTGAATTAGTCACTCAAATCGCAGAGCGTAACGGTTGGAGTGCCGATGAACTTGCTGACAGAACTATTCCAAGCGCAGGATTGAACGAAACAGGTACGCTGGTACTTGAATATGGAGAACGTACTTTCACTGCTCGTCTGAATACTAAACAAAAATTAGCCTTGTTTAATCCAGAAGGGAAAGAGATCAAAGCTCTGCCAGCTGCTCGTAATAATGAGAGTGAAGAACAGATTAAAGAAACGAAGAAACTATTTACTGCCAGCAAGAAAGAGTTGAAACAAGTTATAGAATTACAGACGGCTCGTCTCTATGAAGCCATGTGTGCTCAACGTCAATGGCAAAGCAGTGATTGGCAGGAGTATATTCTCACTCATCCAGTTATGCATAAATTAATCGAGCAACTTGTATGGCAAGAAGTGAGAGATGGAGAGATCATCAACCAATTCCGCCCTTCTGATGACGGCTGCTTACTGAATCTAGACGATGATGAAATTTCTTTACGAAATGATTCAAGTATCCAGCTTGCACATTCAGCATTAGTCAGCGAAGAAGATCGCAAAGCGTGGCTTGCTCACTTCAAAGATTACAAAGTGAAGTTCCTTTTCTCACAAATGGAAAACAAAGTCCCTGAGCTGGATTTGACAAAAACCGAAATTGAAGATCGTAAAGGCTGGGTTACTGATACCTTCACTCTGCGTGGTATTTTAACAAAAATGGGCTATCAACGTGGTCCAATACAGGATGCAGGCTCATTCGATCATTATTATAAACATTTCTCCAGCCTGAATTACTACGTCAATATTGAATTCAGTGGTAGCTATGTACCTGAAGAAAATATCCCAGCGGTATTGTTTAGCTTAAGTTTCAGCAAGAATCACCTGTATTACTGGGAGAAAAACAATATTACGCTTAAAGATGTTCCATCTATCTTACTGGCAGAAAGTTATTCAGATTACCTGAAGCTGGCTGAATCCTGTGTAGGATTTGACCCTGAATGGGAAAAGAAAACTCCTTGGTAATAATAAGTGGGATGCCATTCATTGGCATCCATTAATGAATCATTTTAGGGAAAAATAGATAAAAAATGCTACCTGAACAAAACATTATCCGTGAAAGTGCTGAAATTCACTTTGCTGATGAATTGGAACGTCTAACTAAAGCGGATAAAAATAATCCTAAACCACAAGGCTGGCTACGCTCCCCTCGGGCAGTGCGTCAGTTTATTCTTGGTGATGAAGAACTCAATATTACACCAAAATTTTTCGGTGATGATGCGTTGGTAGACCGTGCCATTGTAACCCTGCTTGGAAAGCAAGGCCTAATGCTGGTTGGCGAACCGGGAACAGCAAAATCCATGTTATCCGAGCTCTTCGCTGCTGCAATTAGTGGGGACTCTGGATTAACCATTCAAGGCACTGCAGGAACAACAGAAGATCATATTAAATATTCGTGGAATTACGCATTACTATTAGCGGAAGGGCCAACAGAAAGAGCATTGATAGGTTCACCACTTTATCAGGGCATGTTACAGGGAAAAATAGTCCGTTTTGAAGAAATCACCCGTTGCCCACCGGAAATTCAGGATGTGTTAGTTTCGCTGATGTCCGAAAAACAACTAATGATACCTGAAATGGGAGAAGGTGCCCGTATCAACGCTAAACAAGGCTTTAATCTGATTGGCACAGCCAACTTACGCGATCGGGGTGTTCATGAAATGTCTTCGGCACTTAAACGTCGTTTCAATTTTGAAACCGTGAAGCCAATTCAGGATCCAGCATTTGAAATTTCCCTCATCCATTCACAATTAGAAAGAGAACTAGGTGATCTTGCTGCTTCTGTAACTATTCCCACCAGTGTCATTGAATTACTGGTCACCACTTTTCAGGAATTACGCTCAGGAAATACTCAGGATGGTGGCAACATCAAAACACCAGACGCTGTTATGTCTACTGCGGAAGCAGTAAATATCGCTTATGCCTGCGCTCTGGAAGCACACTATCTGGGAAATAATGTACTAAATGGTGGCGCAATTGCCCGGCAGTTGATCGGCGTTGTTTTAAAAGATAATCCTGATGATATCAAACGGATGCGTTACTACATGGATAACATAGCAAGAGAACGGGCCAAACAGGATGAAGATTGGAGAGCATTTTTTAATGCTTCCCGTGAATTTTGGCAGTAACAGAATGGCAGAGCATACTCTGCCTTCTGGTGAACAAAAGGAATTATTATCGTGAGTATTTCTTCAATACCTTTGCCTTCATATCTGCCTGAGCGTATTGATAACGCCCTAAAGAAATGGGTATCACTACAACAACAGAATATCTATTTCGCACCTATCCGTCATCACAGCCCTGCTTGTGCCTACGGTGTAGTATCGCTGATTGAATCCGTAAAACCTGATTATATTCTCATTGAGGGACCGGATAGTTTTAACTCTCTTCTTCCCGGGTTGTTACACAAAGACACCCGCCCTCCTGTTGCTATCATGGCTCAGGCAGAACAACAAATAACGGCTGATAAAAATGGTAATACAGAAAAACGCCATTGCACCGCGTATTTTCCATTTTGTGAATATTCACCAGAGTGGCAAGCTTTACATATAGGGCACAGTCATCAAGCTAAACTACTATTCATAGATCTCCCTTGGGCGGCGCAATGGAAAGATGAAGATAACCGCGATATTCAAAGCCGGAGCTTACAGAAAGAGCGCTACCTTGCACATAGCCAATTTATCGCTCGGTTAGCTAAAAAATGCCATTGTCGTGATCATGATGATGTTTGGGAACATCTGTTTGAACTACGCTCAATAGAGTCGCTCACAGACTGGCAACAACTCTTTTATGATACTTTTATCTGGTGTGCTTTCGCCCGACTGGATTATGAACCTCAGGTACTGGAAGCAGAAAGATCGTTACAGCGTGAAGCGCATATGCTGATGCATATCCTGACAGTTAAGCAGCATGAACCTAATGCAAAAATTCTGGTTGTTACAGGTGGATTTCATACATTGGCACTTGTGGAGGAACTTGAGAAATTCTCTGAAACACAATTCATTCCTTCGGATGCCCGACAAAAACAATTCGACAAGATGCTCAAGTTGCGGGAGAAAGATAGCTCATGGTTGATCCGTTATAGTTTTGATCGTCTTGATGCACTCAATGGCTATGCTTCAGGCATGCCTTCACCCGCATTTTATCAGCGCAGTTGGCAGAGCCTGCTTAAACAAAGACAGAACAGAGAAGCCAATCACCAATATCCAGATCAACCAACACAAATTTACCGCAATAAAACGGGAGTGGCATTTTTAACTGATGTTGCTGAAGCTATACGGCAAAAAACATTTGATAATCCCCCGAACTATCTCACCGTAAAACATGCCGCGGAGCAGAGTCTGCGGCTGGCAGCACTCAGAGGTCACGCAGGTCCGGGACGCTATGATTTACTTGATGGATTACAAAGTAGCTTTATCAAAGGTAGTCTTGATGACAGCCAGAATGAATTATGGAGTGAAATCAAAAGATGCTTCTCTGGTTATCTGCTTGGCTCTATCCCAACGGGTACAACCACTCCACCTTTAGTCGCAGAAGCCTATGAAAAAGCGAAAAATTTTCGTTTCAAACTTGATGACACACTGATAAAAATCACCAAACTGGATATCTACCGTAATCCACAACATCGTTTACGAAGCCGCTTTCTACATTTACTGGCATTCCTGGAGATCCATTTCGCTCACCGGACTAACGGACCTGATTTTCTCTCCGGGCATCAGCTTGATCTCTTATTTGAAGAGTGGCAATACGCATGGACACCAGCGGTTGAAGGTGAGCTTATTGCTCTTTCGGAAAAAGGCAGCCAGCTAGAAGCGATCGCACTCGACAAATTATTGATGCTGGAAAAGCGATTAGAAGAACAGGGGCAAAGCCGCTCTAGCCAGAGTGTTACCTCATTACTGACTCAAGCGGTGATAATCGGGCTGCATCAACGTATTCCGATACTTCTCCAATTACTTGATAAGTATATCCAACAGGATTTTCGTCTGGACTCCCTAATCACCTGTGGTCATCAGTTAATACACTTATGGCGTGGACGAACATTCTTTGATATTACAGATCAATCCATACTGGAGAACAGGTTATATCAGGTTATACCTCAGGCGTTTTTCTGTCTGGATCAAATCTCTCAGGGTGATGAACAACAGCAGGAAACCCACCTGCAAGCTCTTTTATCATTGCGAGAACTGATCGAATTTATGCCTATGATCAGCCAAATACAAAACAGTAACCATTCATATCAAAGCGATTTTTACCAACAACTAAACCGACTGGATGGAAAACTGGATGAAGTTCCCCTGCTTAAAGGAGCAATTGATGCACTGCGTTATCTTGGCGATCAAATAGATGAAAATCTGCTGACTGATAGTCTAGAGAAAACCTTCAGTACGGGTAGTGATCCTGAAAAAGCAATCGGCTATTTCGTCGGCATTATGCGCACTGCTCCTGAGTTAGTGATCAAAACACCAATATTAATTGATCACTTAAATCGATTATTAAGTCAGTGGGATGAACAACGTTTTATCCAAATACTTCCCGATTTACGTTTTGCATTCAGCCAACTAACGCCAAAGCAAAATGAAGAATTGTCTCGCTATATCGCTGGAGAAATCGGTCTGTCAAGACAGGAACTGTCTCTATGGCAAACCGAATTCAGTGAGAAAGAGATGCTGGAAGCTACTGGGTTAAATCAGAAGTTACATACCCGTTTATCAGAACAGCAATTGCTTGGATGGTTTAATACCGATAAAGGGAAATATAAATGAGCCAACATGATGATATGCCTGATGACAAAAAGCAGCAGGCAAAACGCTGGCGCCTTGTGCTCGGGCAATATGCGGATAATGCTCTGGGACAAGCTTCATTTAATGCAGAAGATTTTAAAATCGAACGAACTCTCGATTTTCTCTATCGCAGAGAATATCAACGCAGGGGGCTACATCAGGGACAAGGACGTCATGGTTCACTGGATGCTTCGCAACTGGCCGCCGTAAACTGGCTCAATCAGGCCCGTAAACTTTTCCCGAACAGTACGTTCGAGCGTATGCAATCACAGGCAATAGAACGTTATGAAATCAATAGCTTTTTGAATGATCCACAAGCTTTGAAAGCAATGGAACCAACAAAAGCACTAGCAAAAGCGCTGATGAGTCTACGCGGGAAAATGAATGAAGAAACCCGGGAAGCAGTAAGGCAAATTATCCGTCAAGTAGTGGAAGATATTCTACACCGGATACGCAATAACTTCCGCCAGTCTCTGACGGGACGCAGAAATCGCTTTCGTCGTTCTCTTATCCCCAACAGCCGTAATTTTGACTGGAGAGCAACTATTGCCGCTAACCTGAAAAATTATGATACCAGTAATAAACAGTTATTGATTGAAACACCTTACTTCAATTCCCGGATGCAACAGCATATGCCATGGGATGTCATTCTCTGTGTCGATCAGAGCGGCTCAATGGCCAGCTCGATTATGTATGCTGCAATTTGTGCCAGCATTCTCGCCTCGTTACCTACAATAAACGTTTCCCTAGTGGTATTTGATACTCAGGTTGTTGATCTGAGCCATCTTGCCCATGATCCCGTTGAAGTACTGATGACTGTGCAATTGGGTGGAGGAACTGATATTGCAGGTGCGATGCAATATTGTGAAACATTAGTCAAAAACCCTAAACGCACTATTGTTTCATTGATTAGCGACTTCGAAGAAGGAGGTTCCTTAGCTAGGTTACTGGATTGTACCCAGCGCCTGCACAGCCAACAAATTAAGTTACTAGGGCTCGCAGCTCTGGATGATGAAGCAATGCCTGCATATGACTCAACCATAGCTCAGAAACTGGCAGACAGGGGCATGCACGTCGCAGCGTTAACACCGGAACACTTTGCACAATGGCTCGCGGAGGTGATGCAATGAGTTGGCAGACAATTTATCTCCACTATGATGAAGATGCCTTGGCAGTCTTCGCCAACATGGGATTATTACGGCGAGCACGTAAAGATGTTGATAATGGTAAAGTTGCATTAATAGATCCGCAAGGTGGTATTTTTAACAGCGATGGGCAACAGGTTGTTTTAGATGCTCAGGGCATACAAAAAGCACAATGCAATTGTCCCGCATCAGATTGTTGTAAACATATTTTGGCAACTGTTCTGTGGCTACAAGCAAACAGTACAGAACAAGCATCAGAAGAAAAACCGATAAATGAAACTATACTTCAATCTTCTGAGTCGCTGATATCTGAATTACTTTCCCTCTCCCCTGAGGAATTAATTAAACTAACAGGTAAAGTTAATTGCCGCCTGGCAATACGTTTGTTACAGCAATGGGAACAAGATCAGAAACAAATACGTACAGAAGATATCGATTCCCAGCTGAAGATCTATCTGCCTGAGTTTGAGGAACCTATCATTTTCCTAAAGAAAAGCGGTTATAAAGGTATGCTTTCTTCTCTGCCTGAAAACCAGCGTAAGGCTCTTCATCTTGCTGCGGTAGTAAAACTATTTAAACAATACCAGCAATCCTGGGTATGGCCAGATGAGTTAAATGTTATACCAAGTGAAAAACAGCCGCTCAGCAAGGATGAAAAAAACCTCATAGCGATTATTAGTCAGTTCATAGAAGAACTATTACGACAAGGTTTATCCCATATCAGTCGTAGCAGTGCCACTCAACTTCATCTACTGAACATGTCTGCCAAAGCAGAAGGATTGCCATTGTTAGCTTCTTATTTAAGAGGATTAAGCGGACAAGTAAAACTGCTGGCAGATAAACATTTCACTATGGACGAAGGAAGGATTTTACACTTTTTAGCCCAGCTTTCTGCTTATCTGTATCAACTGACTCACGCAGCACCAGACCAGTTAATGAAACTGCGCGGAATTCCACGCAAACAATATGATGAAAAAAATACTACCTTATCATTAATTCCTATCAGTGCAGACTGGTGGACAACAAACAGTGGCGCACTAGGTGCAACTTTTACTTTCTGGAACGACGAAGAGAAACAATTATTACAAAGTACTCAGGCAAGAGCCAATCGTCACGATCCTCACTTTAACTGTCATGGAGTCTGGTCAACATTATCTGTCTGGAAACAAACTGCTGATAAGCTTATGCGCCGACCTTTCATACTTCATTTCCCAAGAATATCGGATGAAGGAAAATTAGCGACCAGTGGTGACAGTTACGCCACAAGTCAGAACACGCCTTTCAATCTGAAGCAATATCAATCTTTACGAACTCACTTTGGTATACAGGATTGGAATGAATTGCCAGATTATTTTTCACGACAACCTGATGATTTTTTCTCGCCATTATTACTGCATATAGAGAATTATCAGCCATTAGTCTGGTATGAAATTGAGCAATGTATAATATGGGAAGTAAATGATTCTAAGGGTAACTCCGCTTTCTTACGGCTTTACTGGGAAGACGCAATACACAATCACATTGAAGAGCTTCGCTATATTACGAAAAAAGAGTTGGAAATCATTGGAGTCAGTGTGCAGCCCACTCGAAGGGAACAACGTATTGATCTTATCCCAACTACATTGTGGCTAAAAAAAGGTGATGATATCACGTGGTTTTATCTTGATTTTGATTTTCACCCACGTAAGAAACAACGCTCTACATTTATCAGTCATATCCAGGAATATATGGCAAAGAAAAAACGACAGAACGCAGCACATTACTCAGATCCTACATTATCGCAAAAACTGTGCCGTCCAATTCTATCGGTATTAGAAGCACAAGCTTGTACAGGCAGGCAATCCCTTTCAATTTCACAGAAAGAGCAGCTGGATCTTAGCCGACAAACTGCGGAAGATTTGGGTATGGACTTACTGGCAAATTGTTTGCGTGATTACCTAATACTAAATAAACAGGATGCAACGGAATCACTATTACGGCTGACATGGCTATGTAACCAATTACAACAGTTACAGAGTCAGTTACCAATACAGCTGAGATAGAAGATCCAGAAATATGTAGCTTCTGAAGCAAGAAAGGAGCGTGCTGAATTTTTTAACAGATACAATTATCACCAGCCGGGTTTGATAAAAAGGCTAACTCCCTTTACCGGCTGGCTTTTGATTAAAGAGAAATTACTTCCAAAGGTTCGGGCAAAATCAACGAACAACCAGCCCCAGTAAAATCCCCACAGCACTAAAATCAGCATCGCTAAATGTGGTATTGGCGATGCCGATATCGCCAAGTACAGGCAGCAGGAATACCGGCAGGAATGTAATTAACAGGCCTTGAGCAAAAGCACCGAGGATTGCTCCCCTTCTTCCTCCCGTTGCATTACCAAAAACACCCGCAGTTGCGCCAACAAAGAAGTGAGGAACAACGCCGGGAATAATCACCGTCATATTCAGCCAATAAAGTAAAAACATGCCGATGACTCCAGCAATAAAACTGCTCAGGAAACCAATCAGTACCGCATTGGGGGCATAAGGGAAAACGACCGGGCAATCCAGTGCAGGTTTGGAGTTCGGGACTAATTTGTCGGATATGCCCTTAAATGCAGGCACAATTTCGGCAATGACCATCCTGACTCCCTGTAAAATGATATAAACCCCTGCTGCAAATGTGATCGATTGCATCAGAGAGTACATGATGCTGTTTTTTCCACCACTGATCTGCCGCACAAATTCCTGATCAGCAAACAGGCAGGTGAGAAGAAAGATAATCGCCATCGTTAGAGAGATAGAAACAGATGTATCACGCAAAAATAACAGGCTCTTTGGTACGTTCATTTCTTCTGTAGAATGCTCCCTATTCCCCAGTTTACTGCCAATAAACCCAGCCAGAACATAAGAGAGCGTGGAAAAGTGCCCAATGGCTACATCGTCAGAACCGGTCACTTTTTTCATATAAGGATGAGCAATTGCCGGAAAAAAGACCATTGAAACACCAACAACAATTGACCCCGTCGCAACAAGTGCCACACCATGGATCCCGGCGACAGAAAGAATAACAGCCACCATCATCGACATAAATAATGTGTGATGGCCGGTCAGAAATATGAATTTCCACGGAGTAAAGCGGGCAATCAGAATATTAATCACCATTGCGAAAAACATAATCATCGCCATCTCTTTGCCAAAACTTTTCTGCGCGATTGATACGATAGCTTCGTTATTCGGCACAACACCCTGAATACCAAAAGTATGTTGAAAAATAACAGCGAATCCACTCAATGAAGAAACGATAACTCCCGCACCAGCGCCCAGGATAACAAACCCGAGCAGGGTTTTTACTGTACCTTTAATACACTCGGTCACAGGTTTTTTCTGCAATACCAAACCAATCAGGGAAATTAATCCGACTAAAACAACAGGCTCTGCCAATACGTCATTCATCAGAAAGCGGAAAAAATCCATATGCGTCTCCGGTTACAATCTGCCAAGATCTTGCAATGCCGCAGACAAGCGTAATTTCATTGCAGATTTATCGAGCATATTCTCTAATACAACAACTTTTCCATTTACCTGCTGCTCAGCCAGTTGTTCTGCAATATCTTTTGTCGCAACAAAAATATCGCACTTTATTCCTTTTGCTGAGCCTAAATCTGTATGTCCGACACTGGCTTCAACACCTAATTCCTGCAAAATACTTTTAATGCTCATTTCCATTATTAGGCTGGTGCCCAAACCATGACCGCAAACAACGGTTATATTCATCTTATTTTCCTGTTAACTAAAAATAGTGGCTAATACCCCTGAATAATAGAAAAAACTTCATCCTGATTTCTGGCCTGCATTAATCGATTAATTTTTTCCTGATCATCAAATAACCCAGCCAGTTCAGCAATGACTTCTATATGGCTGTAATTACTTGTTGTAGCAAATACAAACAATAATTTAACCGGATCATTTTCTGCTGATCCAAATCTGACACCCTGTTTTATTAATGTCAGGCTCAGGGCAAGCCGATTAACGCCCTGTTCTGGTCTGGCGTGTGGTATTGCTATACCTGAACCCACAACGTAATAAGGGCCAAATTTTTCATGGGACTCATAAATCGCTTCGACATAACCAGGTTGGATCGCACCATTATTAATCAGTGGCTGACAGGCGATTTCAATGGCTTCGCGCCAATCTCTGACATCAGGAAACCATTGGATAACATCGCGGGTTAATAAGGTTCTCAGCATTGAATTTCCCCGTATACTCTTCGTCTTTCAAATTGCCTTTTTGTAGTGCATTTTGAAATCCATCCAGTATATTTCGTTAACAGACGGTTATTTCCATAAAGGGCATCGATGATTAAAAGAATAGCCAGTGCAAATCAAACCTACTGACGGAAAGAAATAAAAATCACAATAATACGGAGTAAATCACATTATGGGGAAACGATGGGGAGGTACGTAAAAAAATCCCCGAATCTAAAATTCGGGGATTAGCAGGTTATGTTAATGCATATAAATAGCCACTATTGGCTAACGGACTAAATGCAAAAAGTGAATGTGTTTTTCGTATTGATCCAAAATATCGTGGATGATCTGCTCCTGCGTCCATCCCATCAGGTCGTAATCCTGACCGCCCTCTTTGAGGTAGACCTCCGCACGATAATATTTTTGCTCTTCGATTCTTTCTTCATCTTCCAGACCGGCAAGAGCAAATGCAGGCTGAATATAACCCCGTAAACGTACTTCATAAACGAAGCTAATATTTTCGCCAAAGTCTACTTCCAGATGAATGCGGTCTTCAGCTTCATCATTAATCAAAACCGCTTTATTTTGCTTTTCCAGCTCTCCGGCAACCATACTCATTGACTGCTGGATAACTTCGCTCATAAAACGTTTTACCTGTGATCGCTTAGGATAATAGACAATATTTCTTAGCCTGCGCTGCCACGGTATCGGGTTACGGCTGGCCGTAGGCGCTATCGTCGTCATCTGTTGGCTATCTTTCTTATAGGCATCAATCCGCAATGCTTTAAGCAAGCCATATATCGAAATTAATAACACAATTGAAAAAGGAAGCGCACTGGCAATGGTTACCGTTTGCAGAGCCGATAACCCTCCTGCAACCAATAGGGAAATAGCCACAACGCCCATTAACCCCGCCCAGAAAATTCGTTGCCAGACAGGTGTATGATGAGCACCACCGGATGCCAGTGTATCAACTACCATTGCCCCGGAATCTGCTGAAGTGACAAAAAACATCACCACCATCACCATTGCAATAAATGATAAAACAGTCGGCAGAGGGAAATACTCCAGAAAATGAAACAGTGCCAGAGAAACATCTGTCTGTACGACATCCGCTAATTCTTTGGCTCCCTTATTGGCGATCAGGTCGATAGCACTATTACCGAATGCCGTCATCCACATCAAGGTAAAACCACTGGGTACAAACAGAACACCAGTTACAAATTCCCTGATTGTCCGTCCCCGGGAAACTCTGGCGATAAACATGCCAACAAACGGAGACCAGGATAACCACCATCCCCAATACAGTAATGTCCATCCCCCCAGCCAGTTACTGGACTTAGGTTCATAGGCATACAAGTTAAATGTTTTGCTGACAATTTCAGAAAAGTATCCGCCTGTGTTTTCCACAAAGGATTTCAACAACAGCACAGTGGGCCCCAAAGCAACGACCAACACAAGCAAGAGCACAGCCAGACCTAAATTCACTTCGGATAAAATCCGGATGCCTTTATCCAGACCGGAAACAACAGAAATAGTCGCCAGAGCTGTGATCGCAATGATCAGTATAACTTGCACTGTTTCATTAATAGGCAGGCCAAATAGATGGTTAAGGCCTGCATTCACCTGAAGAACGCCGTACCCAAGAGATGTCGCAACACCAAATACCGTCCCGATAACGGCAAAAATATCTACCGTGTGACCAATCGGCCCATAAATTTTATCGCCAATAATCGGATACAGCGCTGAACGCAGGGTTAAAGGCAATCCATGGCGATAACTAAAAAATGCCAGAATTAAAGCCACAATGGCATAGATCGCCCAGGCATGTAGCCCCCAGTGGAAGAAAGTTAATTGCATCGCCTGTTTAGCTGCGGCAATACTTTCAGGAGTACCCACCGGTGGTGACAGATAGTGCATCACCGGCTCAGCAACACCAAAGAACATCAGCCCGATACCCATACCCGCAGAAAACAGCATGGCAAACCAGGAAAAATAACTGAAATCGGGTTCAGCATGATCGGGGCCAAGCTTGATATTGCCGTATCTGGATAACCCCAGATAGGTAACTGAAAGTAAAATCAACGCAACGGCAAGGATATAAAACCAACTAGCATTAACAAACAAGTCTTGCTGCAAAGATTTAAACCACCTATCGGCAAGCTCTGGTTTCAAACCAGCAAATGCGACCAATGCAATGATCAAAAATGCCGAGAAGAAAAAGACTGGTGGGTTAATGTAAGTTTTCGTTTCTACCTGTCCAGTATTATCTTGACTCATACTCATCCTTCAAAAATTAGTGTCCGACACTATCTCCTATATCATTCAAAAAAATTTTGTCGAAATTCCAAAAAAATAAAATAACTCCATCAGGAGTTACCCATCACGCAAATATCTTGTGTTCATAATTTACTCAATTTTTACGTTCACGATCACCTTAACATAAAAATCAGACCAACTGTACTTATAGAGAGTTATACAAAAAATGGCATTAACAAATTAATAACATCAATAGCTAATAAGTTAAAAACAAAAAACATTAACCTCATTTTTCGTGTAATTCATTAATAGTATTTAACTGATAGTGCAACGATTTCTCATTCAGGTTAATAACTAACATAAGGAAGTTAACATCATGTTAAACGCGTTAAACAGACCAAATGGGTTAAAAGGCAAGCGAGTTGTAGTTACAGGTGGTGGACGTGATTTTGGGCAGGCTATTTCTGTCTGGCTGGCACGGGAGGGTGCCCATGTTGACCTCTGTGCTCGCCAATTAAAAAATGCTGAAGCGACCTGTGAAATTATTCAGAATGAAGGAGGAGTCGCAAGAAGCTATCAGTGCGATACCAGTGATGCACAATCAGTACGCGATTTTGCCGATCAGTTACTACAGGACAGTAAGCCCATCGATATACTGATATTAAGTGCTGCGCAGTGGCTGGAGGGTGATCTGAGTGAGAATAATAGTGATGAAGATATTATCAGCACGATAAATTCTGGGGCGACAGGTTCCATGTTATTGACCAAAATGCTATTACCAAGCCTGCGCCAGTCTCAGGGGGCTGATATTATTGCGATGGTATCAGTTTGTGGTATCCCGAACTTCACTCGCTCTGTCGCCCATCCGGCTTTTTTTGCAGCCAAACATGCTATGAGTGGTTTCTGCAACACGATTTCACACCAGTTAAGTAAAGATAATATTCGCGTGACAGGGATATACCCTCCCGACTTTGAACTTAATGGGTTTGATGAAGTTCTGGATGATCACGCAACAATGGGTAAACAAATGTTGAATGGCCGTTCGGTATGGGAATCCATACGATTTGTTCTGACCCAGCCCCGCAGTTGCCATGTCAGTGCAATTTATTTTCAGGGACCGACTTTTGAAGATATGAAACAGTTATAATCGCTCTGAAAATTTATTATTCATATTCTCCTACGGTTGATGATAATTCATCAGCCGTGATTCATATTTCTCATTACTCTTTCTAATTCATTACTCGGATTGTAAATAAAAAACTCACCTTCCATTAAAATTTGGGCATTTCTTTGAGCACCTGCATACGCTATATTTTCACCATCAAGAGTAATACTGAATTCAGATATCCCCGACAGATGTTCAATACGTACCGTAGCATTATCACTACCGTTGCGGGAATAATGGATATCACTGGCAATAGTTCCAGAAAAACAACATGCAGCAGCTAAACAACAACCACCCGAAACAGCAACCGATGAATGAACATTTTGGGGAGTAAGATATCTGATGCTAATATCACCTCCATTTACAGGTGGAGAAATAATCGCTATTTTTGGCTGAGTTATAGATTTTTTTAAATCATTCTCATTCATTAATTCCCCATCACTCTTAATAATGCCCATTTTACTCCCCATCCCTGATCTTATTGCCAAAATTTTTTCTTGTAATAATGTATTATTTTCAATTTCCTTGACACTTTCATAACCAGTGATCCCTAAATCTTTTGCATTAATAATGATCATGGGTACAACAACATCGATACAAGTAAGAGGAATATTATTAAATATATCAATTAAATTTCCTGTAGGAAAAATCGATGATGTTTTTGAACAGGCTGGAGACTCAAATAAAACATGAACTTCCGGAAAATCCCCAATAACACCGGGGATAGATGTTAATTGATATTCAGGAGACACATTAGCCATTGAACATAAAATATTTTTACGCGTATTAGTGTTATAAATATTTAGCCTGCCATCAGGCATTAGCAATTTCTCTTCAGGTAAACCTCTTATCACCAATGGTATTGATGAAGTCATATTTCCACAATTAACTTCCCATGATACCGTATTGCTATCTTTTTCAAGCTGGGCAAACGTACTAATAACTTTTTTAGATTTATCATCTATATCAATGATAAATGCTTTGTTGCTGGTAATCACTCTTCGGCCTAATCCATGTGATTGGGTATTGTCTTTAACGGTACCTAGCAAAGGAACACCCATTATGTGCCTAAGAATCTCTTCCTTTAATTCTCTTTTTTCTGGTAAATATTTTTGTAATACAACTACACCTGTAGACGTCCCGCCCCTGACATAATAGAGTGGAATTTTAATTGGAAAAGATGATTTTTTCATAAAGCTATCACTATCAATAAATTGAAACCATGGCTTGAAAATCATAAAAACGTGGGATTGCAATAAAATGACATGACATCATTTTCAATTTAATTATTTAAACCTTGAATGATGAAAAAATAGCAAAGCCATCAATAAATTGAAAATCATATTGCATTAACAATAAACAAAACCTCAATGAAACAACATGCAATAAATATATATGCATATAACACCAGATAACAGTTTAATATTTAGTGAGTTAAGCACATGGCTAAAAAACACATCTTATAAAAAAACCACCATTGTTGAAATCAACGACTTTTACAGTAAATATTTCAATAAAATCAAAACCATTTAAAAACATCGAATTTATTGTTGTATGATTATTGAAAAACATGATATACAGCTCAATGTATCTTGAGTGATAGAATATAGGAATAACAAACTCCCCAACCAAAGTTTGATTTTTAAAATAAGAAGAATATGCATCTCACTATTAAACAATAAGATTTAATGTCTCTTATTAAAATTAGGAGTAGTCATGAAGGATAAAGAACCTGACCAACTACGTCGCCTATTAGTAAAAGCCCCACTGCTGGTTCCCTTATTCACAACACTTCCCGCCTCTGCAAAAGAAAGACTGGTGTCATATTTTATCGGAGATAAATCCCCCGGTGCGATACCAACAACCGGAAAAACGCTATTACTGAAAAATGCTGACATGGTTGTGACCATGGATAAAGATAGGCGAGAAATTAAAAGAGGTTGCGTCTTTATTAAGGGTAATATCATTGTTGCTGTCGGAACGGAAAGCGAAGTACCGCAAACAGCCGATAGAGTTATCGATCTCAAAGGGCATATTGTTATTCCGGGCCTGATTAATACTCACCATCATATGTACCAGAGCCTGACCCGCGTCGTGCCATCGGCACAAGATGGCGAGCTGTTTACCTGGCTGACCGCACTATATCCGATCTGGGAAAAACTGACTCCGGAGATGATGAAAGTGGCAACCAAAACGGCGATGGCTGAATTGATGCTTTCTGGCTGTACCACTTCCAGCGATCACCAGTATATCTATTCGAACGGCATCAAACTTGATCACAGTATTGAGGCGGCACAGGAAATGGGGATGCGTTTCCACGCCTGCCGCGGCAGCATGAGTATGGGGAAAAAACAGGGCGGCCTGCCACCAGACTCCCTTGTTGAGAATGAGAAATTTATCCTGAAAGACACCCAGCGTGTGATTGAGCAGTTCCATGACGCAAAGCGCGGTGCGATGATCCGCATCGTAGTTGCACCTTGCGCTCCGTTTGCAGTAAGTGAAGTATTAATGCGTGAATCAGCAAAACTTGCCCGTGCGCACGGCGTTTCACTGCATACCCACTTGGCAGAAAACATCAGTGATATCGATTACAGCAAAAAAAACTTCAACAAAACCCCGGCTCAGTATGTGGAAGATCTTGAGTGGGTTGGTCACGATGTGTGGCACGCACATTGTGTGAAACTCGACGACTACGGCATAAAGCTGTTTGCCCGTACCGGCACCGGCGTAGCACACTGCCCTTGTTCCAACATGCGTCTGGGCTCCGGTATTGCACCAGTGCGGCATATGCTGGACGCAGGAATGCATGTGGGGCTGGGAGTCGATGGCTCCGCCTCTAACGACAGTTCAAATATGATGGCAGAAGTACGTCAGGCGCTGCTATTACAGCGCGTAGGTTTCGGCCCGGAAGCATTAACTGCCCGTGAAGCACTGGAAATCGCAACACTTGGGGGTGCAAAAAACCTCAACCGTGATGATATAGGTGCGCTGACTCCGGGTATGATGGCAGATATTGCTGTGTTTAGCCTCAAAGGCATTGGCCTTGCAGGCGCACAGCACGATCCGGTCTCAGCGCTGGTGTTCTGTAACCCGGGTAAAGTAGCGTACAACATCATCAACGGCCGCATCGTAGTTGAAGACGGTAAAGTAACTACCGTGGATGTTCCTGTCATTATTGAGCAACATAACCGCCTTGCCTACCAACTGGTTGAGGGTTAAACCATAAAAAACTTATTGAGGCCTATATTGAGAGAACTAAGCTCACGCTCCGTATCTGGATAAAGAGACTGAATCAAAAAACGATAGGTTATTCCAAAACCGAAGAAATACACGACAAAGTAATAGTAACGCTCATTGAGCGTGAATACGATATTTCACAAGCAATCTAACCATTCGAATCATAATTTTTTCCTAGACCGACCACGATAGATTGAGCAAGATAATCGTTTATTCATTCCCTTTATAAATATCAAGTTGTTATTTTTATGCTGTTTCTGGTTATGCAATAAAATAACATTGGTGTTAATACACCATATTTCTTCTAACAAGAAAAAAATAAATAAACTTCAAAATGTTACAATTCAAAATATCACACCAATTATTTACAAGAAAAAAGAATATAGTAAGCACATACAAAATAAACCATAATATAAGTTGTAATGTTAACCATTGATGACAAAAAGCTTAAAGGAAAGTATATTTAATGGCTTAATATATATTCCAGGTGTATAATTGGGGATAGGGAGCTTATTATAAAATGAAATTATTTCCATTTGTCGCACTAATATCAATTTTCACCAGCACTTCTAGTTTCGCAAAAGTGTTACCGGTTAATTGTATCAGCATTAATGATACAGTTGGAATTGATATGACTAACTTTATGTTAAATGACCTTAAAGTTAAAAAAGAAGATATAATACTGCAAAAAACAAAATCGGAATTATTATATTCAAACTCTGTAGAAATACCATTATCTAACTATTATGGAGAACAAGAAAAGAAATCTGAAGGAGTAAATAGTGAAGATCCTACAACCATAAGTGAATATGCATATACTTTTCGGGAAGATAATGCAAAAAATATTATCATAAAATTTACCTACGAAAATGTAGAGCACAAACATAATGTTTTTCTGGCTTCAGCATTAGTGAATGATCATGATTGCGCTGTTAGATTTAATGGGTATCTTATTGTAAAAAGAGAGTTTTGATAAACCATGCTATAATATTTTTCGCTAAAATCACTAACGGATATTGTGATGAAATTATCCAGATATAAAATCAAAAAGCATGATCAGGAAATAGATATAAAATTAAAACTGTTAGAAAATCGTGCGGCTTTGGGGCTTTTCGCTATTCCTTTGGTACTTGGGGCTATCGGAGGGAAAGAATTAGCTAAACTTATTCTTATTATCTGGCCTATTTATATCTTCATATAAATAAGCTTTCATAATAACGATACACTCATTTTTTTCATTCCCGGTTGTTGCCCTAATGAAAATGCAATCATAAATTCTTCAACGCACGCTAAGAGTTGCCACATATAC